>JADFXD010000030.1 GCA_015233725.1 Nitrospirota bacterium
TGAATCTGGCCCTTCAGGTGGCTTTAAGGGGCGGTGCGGTCTCAGGGCTTATGGTGGTCTCGATGAGCCTGTTGGGTGTTGGTGGTCTGTACTGGCTGGTAAGGATATTTGCGAACATCGAGCCGGAGAAGATACCGTTTTTGATAGTTGGGTATGGCTTTGGCGCCTCCTTTGTGGCGCTCTTTGCGCAGCTCGGTGGTGGAATATACACCAAGGCAGCAGATGTGGGCGCTGACCTCGTTGGTAAGGTGGAGGCCGGCATCCCTGAGGATGACCCCAGAAATCCCGCCGTTATTGCCGACCTCGTTGGTGACAACGTCGGTGACTGCGCCGGTCGTGGCGCCGACCTGTTTGAGTCCACGGCGGCGGAGAACATCGGCGCCATGATCCTTGCCGGTGTTATGGCAAAAAAAATTCCAGGTGTAACCCCCGAGTGGGTTATTGGTGTGATGATGTTTCCCCTATTGGCAAGGGCATTTGGTATCATCGCCTCCATCATAGGGGTGTTGTCTGTCAAGATGTCGGAGAAAGAGGAGCCAATGAGCGCCCTCAACAGGGGGTATTTCGTTACGGTTGCCCTGACTATCGTTGGTCTGTTTATAGCCTGCAAGTGGCTCTTTTTTCACGAGTCCGCGCCGGAGGCCTGGTGGCACTTCTTCCTGGCCGGCGTCATTGGGGTGTTGACCTCGATAGCATTTATTTACATATCACAGTATTATACGGATTACACCCATAAGCCTGTCTTAGATATAGCCAAGGCTAGCCAGACCGGGCCGGCAACAAACATCATTGCCGGTATCTCCGTAGGGCTTGAGAGTACGGCGCTGTCGGCGTTATCTATATCCGTGGCGCTATTGGTGGCCTACCATCTTGGTGAGACGTCAGGGATTAAGGACGCTGGTATCTTTGGCACGGCAGTTGCCACAATGGGAATGCTCGGCTCCGCCGCATACGTCCTGGCAATGGATACCTTTGGTCCCATTTCGGATAACGCCGGCGGCATCATAGAGATGAGCGATCACCACGAGGATGTCAGAAACAGGACTGATAAGCTCGACGCAGCAGGCAATACGACAAAGGCCCTGACCAAGGGATATGCCATCGGTTCGGCTGCCCTTGCAGCATTCTTGTTGTTTAGCGCGTATATCGACGAGGTCAGAAACTATGGACACGACATGCCCAGCATCGACCTGGCAAATCCGTTTGTCTTTGTAGGCGGTTTGTTGGGGGCAACGCTGGTGTTTCTATTTACCTCACTGGCTATAAAGGCAGTGGGTAGAGCAGCATACTATGTCATCCAGGACGTCAGAGACCAGTTCAGGGAAAAACCCGGTATACTTAAGGGTACGGAAAAGCCTGATTATGGGCGTTGCGTTGATATAGTGACCAAGGGTGCATTAAAAGAGATGGTCCTGCCGGGTCTGGTTGCAGTGCTTACGCCTATCATTGTAGGAGTAGTATTTAAGATGTTTGGTTTCGGACCCGAGGCGGTTGCCTCCCTGCTGATGGTTGGAACGATTGCCGGTATCCTTATGGCGACGTTTCTCAACAACGGCGGCGGCGCCTGGGATAACGCCAAGAAATACATAGAGACAGGCTTCTACGGCGGTAAGGGTTCAGATACCCACAAGGCAGCAGTCGTGGGCGACACTGTAGGTGACCCGTTCAAGGACACCGCTGGTCCATCGCTGCACGTCCTTATCAAACTCCTGTCTACCGTAACACTTGTGCTTGCACCATTGTTTATTTAAGAGCTTTGATATGCAAAATTAAGCATTGTGTATAGTGGTTAGACTACATCCACACCCCAACGCAGCCTAACCACCCCTTTACGGGGTCAAGGGGGCTGTGCTCCCTTGTGGGTGGGTCTGAGGGAGGGCAAAGCCCTCCCTTCTTTCTTTTAAAGGAGGTAACTTTTATTTGGAGGAAAGATATAATCCAACAACGATAGAAGGCAAGTGGCAGAGGTTCTGGTCGGACAACAAGGTCGATGTTACAGTAAAGGACCCCGCACGGGAGAAGTTCTATTGCCTGGAGATGTTTCCATACCCATCGGGCAAGATCCACATGGGACACATCCGCAACTACGTCATAGGCGACGTCATCACGCGCTACAAGCGGATGAGGGGGATGAGCGTGCTGCACCCCATGGGATGGGACGCCTTTGGCCTGCCTGCTGAAAACGCCGCTATCCTCAACAACGTCCACCCACGCCAGTGGACGCTCTCCAACATCGCCGCCATGAAGTCTCAGATTGCCTCGATTGGCTGCTCCTACGACTGGTCGCGTGAGCTGACAACCTGCCAGCCAGAGTATTACAAGTGGAACCAGTGGTTCTTCATCCAGATGTACAAAAGAGGACTGGCCTACCGGAAGAAGTCCTTTGTCAACTGGTGCAATGCCTGCGGTACGGTCCTCGCCAACGAACAGGTCATCGACGACAAGTGCTGGCGATGTGACGGTATAGTTGAGCAAAAGGAACTGGAACAGTGGTTCTTTAGGATCACCGCCTATGCCGAGGAACTCCTGGAAGGCTGTGACAGACTCAGCGGCTGGCCTGAGCACGTCGTCACGATGCAGAGAAACTGGATCGGCAAGAGCGTGGGGGCAGAGGTCTTGTTTGCCGTTGAGGGCAGTGCTGATGTCATCAGAATCTTTACGACGCGTCCTGATACGCTCTTTGGGGCGACGTTTGTCTGCCTGGCCCCGTTGCATCCCCTTGCTGAACCTCTGATGGCGGATAAGGATGCCCTTAAACAACTCATCGATGCCTACGGCAAGCCAGGAGCGTCCTGGAGCGGTAAAGAACCAAGTGCGTCCTGGAGCGGTAAAGAGGAAGAGGAAAAGCTCGGCCTCTTCACCGGAAGGTACGCCATAAATCCCGTCAACAACGAGAGAATCCCCATATATATAGCCAACTTTGTCCTGATGGACTACGGCACCGGCGCCATAATGTCGGTACCAGCCCACGACCAACGTGACTTTGACTTTGCCAAGAAGTACGCCCTTCCTATCAGGCAGGTGATCGTCGCCCCTGACACTCAACCTGGTACGGAACTTATCGCGGCCTACGAGGACAGCGGTACGATGATCAACTCCGGCGACTTCTCCGGCCTCGACAGTGAAGAGGCCAAGACGCTCATAACCAACTCGATAGAGACTCGCGGACTGGGCAAGTCCGTCACCAACTATAAGCTCAGGGACTGGGGCATATCGAGGCAACGTTTCTGGGGCACGCCCATCCCGATCATCTACTGCGATAAGTGTGGCATAGTCCCGGTTGACCAGGACAAGTTGCCCGTTATTTTACCGGAGGACGTTGTCCTTACGGGAAAGGGTGTATCTCCGCTTGCCGGTGTTGAGGACTTCGTAAACACCACCTGCCCCAAGTGCGGCGCAAACGCCAGGCGGGAGACTGACACGATGGATACGTTTGTGGACTCGTCGTGGTACTTCATCCGTTTTTGCTCAAGGAGTGACGAACCACCCCTGAAACAGGACAACATCGCTTACTTTATGCCCGTAGACCAGTACATTGGCGGGGTTGAACATGCCGTGTTGCACCTTTTGTACTCGAGGTTTTTTACGCGGGCGTTGCGCGATATCAAGGTTGTCCGGTTTGACGAGCCATTTGTGCGACTCCTGACCCAGGGAATGGTCTGCAAGGAGACGTGGAAGTGCCCCACGGATGGTTGGTTGTTCCCCGAACAGGTAAGGGATGGCCGATGTCTGCTCTGTGGCAGTGAGGTCGTGCGTGGCAGGACGGAAAAGATGTCCAAGTCCAAGAAAAACGTCGTAACCCCCGACGAACTCACCGTTAAATACGGCGCTGACACGGCACGTGTCTTTTCCCTCTTTGCGGCTCCGCCCGAAAAGGACATCGAGTGGTCGGATCAGGGGGTCGAGGGCTCCTACAGGTTCTTAAATCGCCTCTGGAGCCTCGTCTACAACAACCTCGACTGCATAAAGTCTCCAAAGACAACCGCAAAGGGTAGCATATTGAGAAAGACGCATCAGACGATCAAAAAGGTGACGACGTCCATAGAGAAGGACTATCACTTTAACACTGCCATAGCGGCCCTGATGGAGCTGCTCAACGACCTGTCGGCCTTCCGTCCCGTCAGCGAGGAGGATAGAGCGGTCATGGGCATAGCCCTCAGGTCTCTGATCCTGTTGTTGGCGCCATTTGCCCCCCACGTCTGTGAAGAGTTGTGGGACGCGGTGGGAGAAAAGCCCTCGGTCTTTAATCATCCCTGGCCGCAGTGGGACGAACTTGCCACCAAGGAGGAAGAGATCGAGCTCGTCATCCAGGTCGATGGCAAGCTCAGGGCAAAGCAGATGATCAGCGCGGACCTCCCCGATGACGCCAAAAAGGAGATCGCCCTTACTAATGCGAAGGTCCAGGAACACATCAAAGGAAAAAACATCAAAAACATCCTCGTCGTCCGTGGCCGCCTCGTAAGCATCGCTACCCAATAAGCATGGAAAAAAAAGAAAAAAGAAAACAAAAGGGGCGGCTCCGCCCCCCTTCAGAACCCCCTGCAAGGGGTCATGGACCCCTTGACCCCTTAATGTTTGTGAGATGTCTGATAGTGTTATGTTTATTCATGCTCTATGGGTGTGGGTATACGGTTGTTAGTCGGGGGGCATTGCCTTTTGATAATGTAAAGATTGGCAAGATTACCAATACCACTACGGAGCCTAAGTTGCAGGACAGGTTGTATGAGGCCCTGAATGAGCAGTTTATGAGGCGTGGCGTGAGGGTCTCTGACAGCTCTGACAATGTCATTGATGGCAAGATCAATTATTATCTTGTCACAGCCGTTTCAGAGAAACAGGGTTACGCCTCCGAGTATGAGGCTACTATCAAGGGGGATTTTACACTAAAGAGAGATGGCAAGGATGTTAGGACGCTCAAGGGGATGACGTCGGCATTTTCGGAGACCTTCGAGAACGCCGATAGATTAAACCAGTTAGTAACAAACAAGGAAAGCGCCGACGCCAGAGCCATCGACGGCCTGGCCCTACGCGTTGTCCTGGAACTGCTGTATTAGCAGGCGATGGTGTCAGGGTAAATCCCGATTATCCATTTTTTGTATGGCAATTCAGAGAGCAGATATTTATATTGATAAGGCGCTCGATAAGATCGTATCGACCTTTTCTGTAGAGAGGGTAATCCTCTTTGGCTCCTTTGCTTACGGTAGTCCTGACTTTGACAGTGACATTGATTTACTCGTTGTCATGGATACGGACTTGCCAACATACGAGAGGGCAGTACCCATCAGGAAGATATTACGTGATATAGGCTTTCCGTTTGATATCATTGTAAGAACACCCAAGGAATTTAAACGATACCAAAATATAGTTGGCACCATAGTGTATACGGCTGTTAATAAAGGCAAAACACTCTATGAACACCTTTAAACTCAATACAGTGAGGGCTTGGTTTAAGAAGGCAGATAACGACCTGCAGGCTGCGGAGATGGCCTTTACAATGGAAGTTCCACTTTATGAGATTGCTTGTTTTCATGCTCAACAATGTGCAGAGAAATATCTGAAAGGTTTTCTGCTCTACAATGAAGTAGATTTTCCTAAGACACACTCAATAGAATATCTTGTTGCTACCTCTAAGCCTTTTGCACCTGAGATTCAATTAATGCTTGGTGATATTGAAATCCTGTCTGCTTACGCGGTAGAGATACGTTACCCCGTGGACGATTCTTTGTATGAAATTCCATCTGAAAGGGCTAAAGAGGCTATTGATTTAGCGCGGAAGGTCAAATCCACAATAATTGCCATTATGGATGATCAACCACATTTATGATCTTTGCCCTGTTGACAGATGCGATATGTTCGTGATATAGTTTCGTCATGGGGTTTTCTTGGATAAACAAGAACTTATGATGCTGGAAAAAACTCTTATAGTTGAGAGGGTAGATGATTAGAGTTCACTTGGCACAGATATTCTATAATCCATCATATTACAACTACTCGATAAGCTATCTTGAAGAACCTTGCTTTTTTGAAGAGGCATCTGCGCTTACAGATATACATATGGGGAAGCTGCGTTCAGTTGATAAAATTGAAAGCTTTTTAATAGCTTCTAAAAAAACTTATATTGAGTATATACGCAAAAAACTAAGAGATATAGCTATATGGAGTGGCAAACGAGGAGCGCATATCCTAGTATTTCCGGAATATTCAGTCCCTCAACAGATTCTTCCCGACTTACAAGGAATAGCGCGTAAATTTTCCATGATTATCATATCTGGTACCCATAGGGTTCCGTCCGATAATGAAACTAGGGCTATTTATAAAACTCTAAATATAGATAATCTTGCAGATTTTATAGGCCATGCAGTTTCACCTATTTTTCTACCTGATGGCTCTGTCCTAATTGCAGAAAAACTGCGAAAATCCAAGTGGGAACCAAATCTTATACTATCTGAAAAAAAACCTGACATCATTGATACAATATGCCGCGGTGTACCAATCAGGCTTGCTGTCATTCCGTGCATTGATGCTCTTCATATTGATATTATTGGCAAATTATTTGAAAATAAAGACTCTGAACCACACATTATAATATGTCCTTCATTATCTCCTTCCACCAAGCCATTTGAAAATATTGCTTCAGTTGCAATTTCACATGAAACTCTTTTTACTTATGTAAACACTGCTTCATCTGGAAATACCTCTTTCTTTTTACCTAAAAGTTGGGAACAATATTTAGAAGGACCACAGCATAAAAACAAACAAATACCTAAAGACATTGAAGCTATACTGGAATTAGAGATAGACCTTGAAAAATTATTTATCAAAAAAGGCTCGATAAACACTTCTCCTATTGCTAAACATCCCTTTCTTTTCCCCATTGTATATACGCTTGGAGTACAATGGTTATCTGATTATCTAAAGTGTAAGGAGGATATTATTGAATGGCTAAATATTAATGATACAAATTCAGCAAAAGAGTGGTTAGATATTTACCTGACAGATAACGCTCAGATATTACCAGATATTATCTGCCAAAACTTGAAATATATGAGCCGTAGCGTACTTCCTTTTTATAACAACGATATTGATAATGTAATGATGTTTTTCAATTTAGTTCTAATAACCGATATAGAAGAGACAAAGATATTATGGTCAAAAAGAGTTAATAACGCTCTCAATGTATTACATGAATATTATAGAGTTGCCACAACGGATTATGCTGACATATCAAACTGTATTAACTATTTTAAGACATTGCAAAGTAATCTTCCTAATCAATTGGCAGTAGAAACCGAAAAAATAACAGAGACATCGCTAAAACAGAAATCTTCATCTTTCATGGGTGAAGAGAATCTAATCGCAGCATTTCAGGATCGTGGTACCGAGATGAAAGAAATAGGAGAGATTTTTTCTAATAAAGAGAAAAGAGTTATTATTATTACTGGTGCAATAGGAATAGGTAAAAGCGATTTTGTCAATTGTTTCTTCCGAAAAAAATTTAGTGATTGGGATATTTTCAGGATTAAAATCCCAAGTGAAGGACAGGTAGCAAGAGTTATTACAGAGATAGGACATAAACTTAAACTATCTTTAGATATTGATTCTTTAGCCTCATTATCTCCCAAACCATTTCGTCAAAAGATTAGGGAAGTTTTTTCTCTATTCTATAGTAAATCCAAACGAGCTTTGATCTTAGATGACGTACATGAGATACTTAAAATCCGTGACGCAAAAGAATCTAAAAACCTTACAATATTAATTGAGGAGGCAGCAACATGTGATAATTATATTGGGGGAAGAACTTTCATTATTAGTAGTCAATGGTTGCCTGACAAATGTTTGCATCTTAAGGGTGTATATCATTATACACTTAAAGGCATTAAGGAAACATATATTGAAAGAATAATAGATTATCAGATGAGACAAGCTAATCTTGTCAGCGGGGAAGCACCATTGCAAGTTCCACAGGCATTATTAGACGTAATTAATGGACATCCATTATCAGCTAGGCTTGTTGTGAAAGTTTTAAATGATAATAGAGACTTAAACACACTGAGCCATGAATTAACACTTAGGAAGGTAACCGGCTTTATAGTTCAAGAATTACTAAGAAACTATGACCTATCACCAATCGAACAATCTGTCATGATGAAATTGTCTGTTTTCAGACTACCAATACATATAGGTATTTTAAAAAATATAAATCAGTTCGAGATAGACGATGATCTCCTTAAAACCTTAAAATTAAAGTGTGTGCTCAGTTATGACGGTTCTGCTTATGAAATACATGAAGCCGTTAGAAGGTTTTTTTATAAGAGACTAGTTGATGCTAAAAAAAACGTAAAAGAGTTTCATACGTTAGCATCATTATATTATACCCAAATATATGAATCTCCCCAATATAGCGTTATTAAGGATCCGAGCATTATTGCCGAGTTAGTTCATCATTTATCATTATCGGGTGAAATTTCCAGGACAAAAGATTTGAGGTTATTATTAATACAAGAAATAAGACCGGCAGCTCGCAAGAAATACAAAGAATTAAGAGACTATGATGGTGCTTTATCTCTATACAGGTTGCTTGCAGAAATTGTCCCTGATGATGTGGTAGTTTTAGCCTATATTGGAAGATGTGATGCCAGGCTTAATCGTTGGGATGATGCTGATCAAGGATTTCAGAGGGCTATTGAGATGGCAAAAAGAAAAGGCAGCCCTTCATGGTGGATATATAGAGATTGGGGACACATTAAAGCAAGATATAGCTATTATTCTGAGGCCAAAGAGTTTTTAAGTAAAGCTTCGGAGACGATGCCAAACCATCCATCTATCAACTCATCACTTGCATTCATATATTGGCAAGATGGTGATATTGAAAAGGCACGAGAACTTTTTGAAAGCGCCATAAACTCAAATCGTTATCATGAATACACGTTGTCTCATTACTCAAAGTTCTTAGATTCAGTTGAAGAACATACATATGCAGATATGTTGCGTGATAGGTTGAATGAGATACAATCAGGTGACAGGTATGTAGAACCTATAGAGTATGATAGCGATCTAGATGACTTGTAGATGTAAAAACGAGGAATGATGACCATAAGTTCAGCGATACAAATGTATAAGCCTCCACCGTGGAGCAAGTATGAAGGGGTCAAGGGGACTGGTCCCCTTGCAGGGGAGGTCAAGGAGGGGGCGGAGCCGCCCTCCTTGTTCTTCTTTTCTTCTAGTGTTTGATGATTTTTTGAGGGAGAGGGCGGAGGGCTTTCCTGCCTCTGTTTATTTGCTTGGCTATACGGAGGAGTTCTTCTTTACGCAGGCGTTGATGGTTTTGCGTCAGGGGCATGCCGAGCTTGAGGTCTTTGACCTTGATGACAAGGCGCAGGGTGTTCCTATGCGGAGCGTTATAGAGGCGTTGAATCAGATATCGATGTTTTGTCTGAGGCCGTGTGTTGTGATTAAGAACTATCAGAAGATCAAGAAGGCCGACCAGGTGTTGTTGGCGCGATATATAGACAATCCCTCGACTCGCTCCATACTGGTGCTGTGTCATAGCGGCGACTTAAAGAAGGTTGACATCAAGGGCGTCAAGTGCATAACCCTGGACATTAAAAAAACTGCCCTGCCGACATGGGTAAAGGAGCGCTCTATACATTACGGGATAAGGCTCTCGCAGGAGCTGATACGGTTTGTTTGCGACATCTACGCCGATGACCTGATGGCGCTCGATAACGAACTCAGAAAACTATCTCTGTTGGGCAAGAAGGAGTTGTCCCTGGAGGATGCCTGTGAGTTGTTCTACGGGAGCAAGCAGTACAATCCGTTTCAGTTTACGAAGGCCATAGCCGAGGCGGACGTTGGCAAGGCGATGACGATATTTCAGGGGCTGCAGGAGCACTCTGAGCCGATTATGCTCTTAGGGGCCGTCAATTGGGAGATCGCAAAGTTGAATCTTCCAGCGGCAATCGCCTTTAAGTGTTATGAGCTGCTCTCCGATGCTGATATCCAGGTCAGGGTGAATCCAGATTACCCCTTTGAGGCGCTGATATCGGGTCTGTGCAGCGTCTTGAAGCGAAGCAGGAAATCTACCCGCCCCGCCACTAATCTGATTATATAGCGCGTTTCGATTGTATGCAATACAAAGAAAGAAGGGGGCGGCGCTGCCCCCCCCTCAGCCCCCCCCTGCAAGGGCACCAGTGCCCTTTACCCCATAAAGTGGCATTGTATTTTGTACTTAATCCAATCGAAATGTGCAATACACTTGGAAGACGAGTGGAGTTATAATAATTTTATGGCAGTGCAAAAACCCAGTAACACTACAATCAACCGTGGGTATCAATATTTAAGGCGTTTTATATCTGCATAATATGGCATTGTTACTATGTCTGAGTAATGTGACCACGCTTCAATGGGGTGCTACCCGGTTGATTGTGGTGCTACCCAATATTACCTCTTTTATGAGAAAACGTTGTTAATTAAGAAAAAAGCAAGAACCTTCACCTGGCAGATCATCATCTCTCACACGACAGACCTCCCATATGCCCTTATTAACCTCAACGGCCTTGTGCTGGTCATGCTTGAGGTATACGCGCCGATCTGTTTTGACGTAGAGCACGCCATGGTTTTCATACAACTCTATGTCCTCCTCAATTACGTAGGCATGGCCCGTGGCCTGCTCTGTCGCAAGTATGTAGCCAATGTTTGTCTTGCTTACCTTGTGTGACTCTTCTGGAACATGCTGTTTTAGTGTCAAAAACACATCGCCCTGTACTAGCAACATAACAAACCTCCTTTTGCCTACTTACCCGTCAGTGTCAGATATTGTCATCCACTGACAAATTTTGTCTCATCTAAATATATATACCACTTGCCTAAAATCCCTACTTGCCCTAACTATCTGTCTTTTTAGCTTTTTACTTTAATCACAAAGTATATTAGCAATATCCATGCCAAACGACGGGGTCAAGGGGACTTCTTCGTGGCTGGGGCACCTCCTCCTTCTTTCTTTTCTTCTTTTTAGGGTTGTCAAAAAGCACGGAGGTACAGTATAATAAAGATATCAGACAAACAGTTACGATATGAAGGAGGCTTGATGAGCAACAAGAATATGGACGATATGGGGGAGTTGATATCCTTCCATGAGCGTTTTAACATACTCTTCCAGGATGAGCAGAGCGAGCCGGCGTCCCAGCAGGCTTATACGTGGACACCGGCCTTTGACATATACGAGACCGAAAAGGAGTTCGTCATTAAGGCCGACGTTGCAGGGATTAAGGAAAACGACGTATCCTTGACCGTAGACAACGGAGTGTTGACAATAAAGGGCGAAAGAAGACCAAGACAAGACACAGAATCGGAGTCTTATCATTGCATGGAGAGGTGCTTTGGTAAGTTCATGAGGTCATTTGTCCTGCCTCCTACGGTGAGCATAAATAATATAAGGGCGCGGCTTTATGATGGCGTCCTGATGATAGATATACCTAAGCGCGAGACAGAGGCTTTACCGGTGACATGCTTATAGGCGTGATGTCGGATACCCACGACAACCTTACAAATATACGTAGCGCTATAGAGATATTTAACCACTGCAATGTATCAATGGTCCTCCATGCGGGGGACTTTACGTCTTGTTTTACGTTTCGCGCTTTAAATGACCTAAAGGCGGATTTCTGTGGGATTTTTGGCAATAACGACAGAGACCTCTTATCTCTGGATGAGGTGTCTAAGGAAAAAATATACAGGCAGCCTTATGATTTCGTCATCGGACAAAAGCGCTTTGTCATGATACATGAGCACTTTCACGTTAGGACACTTGCCCAGAGCGGTAGGTACGACTTCCTGATCTACGGCCACACGCACAAGCCAAAGGTCGAGCAGATTGCCCAGACCATCGTCCTTAACCCTGGAGAGACGGCCGGATGGCTACATGGCAATCCAACCGTGGCGCTGTTGGATATAATAACGGCAGAGACGCATTTTATTAATATCAAATAAATACGTTAGAAATGAATTTTATAACATGAGGATTAAGAATTATGGGGTCAAGGGCACTGGTCCCCTTGCAGGGGGGTTTAAGGGGGGGCGGAGCCGCCCCCTTAAACCCCTTTTTTCCCCTTCTTCTTAGGGCTAAATACTGTTAAAGGAGACACAGGATGCAAGAGAACGAACACAAACTACCCAAGGGATTTATAATCACGACGGCGGAGGCAGCAATCAAGACCCCCGGTCGTAAGGATATCGTTGTCATATCTTCAACCACGCCGGCAGAGGCAGCAGGCGTGTTTACAAGCAACGTGGTAAAGGCCGCCCCCGTCACCCTGGATATGGAGAGACTCAAAGACGCAACAGCCCAGGCCATTGTCATAAACAGCGGCAATGCAAACGCCTGCACTGATCAACAGGGAGTTGATAACGCCATTGAGATGTCCAGGATCGTCTCAGACGCCCTGCACATTGATAAGGATAACTGCCTGGTTGCATCCACTGGAGTCATCGGCGCGCAACTTCCGATGCAGAGGATTAAGCCGGCATTGATAAACTCACTCTTTAGCGCTGGTACAGCCGTACCTAACCCCACCAACGCAACGTTACTGGATGCGGCCTCGGCAATCATGACCACGGATACCTTCCCCAAGGCCATCTCCAGGGACATAGAGATAGGCGATTGCACCGTCACTGTGGCGGCAATAGCAAAGGGGGCCGGCATGATATCCCCAAACATGGCCACGCTGCTGTGCTTTGTCATAACCGACCTGGCCATCGACCACACCGCCCTGCAACTGGCCCTGACTGAGGCGGTGGATAAGACATTTAACAAGATCACCATCGACGGCGATATGAGCACAAATGATACCGTCCTGGCATTGGCCAACGGCCTGGCCGGTAACGAACGGGTTGTTGCATACGGGTATGGGTTTCATTCCTTTAGGGTGGCGCTTCAGGAGGTTCTCATGGAGTTGGCCGTCATGTGCGTCAGGGATGGCGAGGGGGCCACTAAGTTTGTCACGGTGAAGGTTGTCGGTGCTGGTACCGATGGCGATGCCGACAGGCTTGCAAGGACCGTGGCCAACTCCCTGTTGGTCAAGACCGCTATATACGGCGCAGACGCCAATTGGGGCAGGATAATGGCCGCCATCGGCTACTCCGGCGTCTTGTTTAACCCCAACGTCGTGGATGTCTACTTCAATGACGTGCCTGTGGTAACAAATGGCCGTGGCGCAAACAACGACTCTGAGGCCGGTGAGATATTTAGAAGGAACGACCTGACCATAACCATCGACATGAAATCAGGTCAAGGTGCCGCCAGGATATTCACCTGCGACCTGACCGAGGACTACGTCAAGATAAACGCACACTACAGGACATAGTGCTAGCAACAGGGCAGAGTTGTCTTACAGAAGGGTCGGAGGGCGTGTAATATGGCTGCGGTTGATTATCATTACGGCAATTTCCCGCCATCGAGGCTTGAGCTTGAGAGGATTGTCTCGCTGATAGGGCATGCTAATGCGGCAATTGCCCGTTATGACGGTGTGTTATCAGCAGTTCCAAACGCCAATGTCTTGCTTAGTCCACTGACAACACACGAGGCCGTGCTTTCATCGCGGATAGAGGGTACTCAGGCAACCGTGCTTGAGTTTGAGGCAAGAGGAGACATCGCAGAGGGCTATGATGTTTTTGTGTCTCATGAAACGACAAATATGAGACACAACATAATTCCAGACAAAGAAATCTCTTGACGGTGACAATATACATCCCAATATGCTAAAGTATAAAGACATGGAGATTAGAGCAAAAGAAAGGCCATCGTCCGGCCCTGGCTCAACCGAGGGCTACAAGAACAGGACGGTTGCTGGTATCTATGGTGTCACCCTTGGCGCCTTCGGGGTGCATCGTTTTTACCTTGGCTATACGAGTATCGGCATAACCCAGATAGTCGTAACCCTCTTGACCTGTGGAGTGGGGGCATTATGGGGGATTATTGAGGGGTGGATTATCTTGTGGGGCGGTGGATATTTTGGCAAGGACGCTCACGGAAACCCACTCTTGAAGTACGTAGAGACCATGCCGGAGGGGCCAGGGTCAAGCAATGAATCTTCAGGCGATGGATTCCCAGGCGATGGCCAGGCAATTTCTGGGCAGTCAGGCGATGGACACTCAGACGACGGACATAAGAATATCGCCACTGCTGCACTGTATGGCGTGTTTCTTGGCGCCTTTGGGATACATCGTTTCTATCTGGGCTATACGACCCTTGGGGTGATCCAGATAATCGTGACCCTTTCGACCTGTGGGCTTGGCGCCTTATGGGGTATGCTTGAGGGCTTTCTTATATTGTCAGGTACGATCAATAAAGATGCACAGGGCAGACCGCTTATTGCAGATGTGGAGATTGTCACGGCAGAGACAACCTTATCTGATGAGTATAATTACAAGAATAAGGCTATTGCCGGAATCCTTGCCATATTTCTTGGTAGTCTTGGGATACATCGTTTTTATCTTGGCTATACGGGTATTGGTATAGCCCAGGTACTCCTGACGTTTTCCACCGGATTGGGAACCATCTGGGGGGTGGTTGAGGGCATCCTTATCCTGACTGGTAATATCAAGAAAGACGCACAAGGCAGACCGCTTATAAACTATAAGGAAGATTATTCATGAGTGATTACAAAAGGAGAATATAGATGAAATTAACAGAAGCGCCAGATTGTCCTTATTGTGGGCAGAAGATGAAGAAGACAGAGACACCGCAGTTTAACCTTTCCGACGGGTTGGGTTGGTGTTCTCCACACCTCTATGTATGTTTCAACGACGAGTGCAGCTTCTACGTTCAAGGCTGGACCCAAATAATGAACAACTACGGCAAAGTGGCCTCCTATCGCTGCATGTACTATCCCGAAACCGGGGCGATGGATGCCGTCTGCGTCTATACCAGCGATGGCCTCAGGGGACAAATAGTAGAGGAGTGATTTCTCCTCTGCTGCAACATCTTAGCAAGCCCCTTACAAATAATTATGAGTTAACCATCTTGAAACCTTTGACATACAATGACTTTGTAGGTTATTTCTAATTTCAAGTGGGTAACCCAACCTTAGTATAATCCAGCTTACCTGTGAGCATGTAAATAATAACCTTTAGGTTTTTAACTGTGCCGTGCCCTTGCTGCCCCCTGTGCCTCACATAAAAATCTGAGGCCAGCCCAAAGAGATTATGAGCAACCTTCAAGGATTTGTACAGGGGCGTCAGCCCCTGCACCCATAAAAGACAAGATAACCAAATGACTAAATAATCAATGTCCGGAACGTACTGGCCATACGAAAAAGTTGTCGTAGTAGGACTTTAAGACGTTGGGGCTCACGGCGCTTTCGTGCATGTTGACGAACCATGCGGAGTACGTATCGTTAGCGTTGGTAGTGGATGACCAGTAGTTGTGCATTTGCACATAGGTAAACCCCTCCAGCTCAAGCTGTGTTGCACGATCAACAAGCGTGCCGTTACAATAAGACCAGATGGTCGCATTTATATCTAAACCTGTTGTAGCCCCATCAGTCCTGCAAAGGGTATACAACTCCTGTATGGTTGGCAGTCTCCAGCCACTACCTAATGACGCTGAACAGGTATTTGCCTGATCCCACGACACCTGACCATTACAACCGTCGGCGTTTTTCATCCACTGCAGCCTGGTGATTGTGTCCGTCATTGAACCGTCTCTGTTGTCGGTAAAACGTCCACCTGGCGTAGGTGTAGGTGTGGGAGTTGGAGTCGGTGTGGGGGTAGGTGTAGGTATTGGGGTCGCCGTTGTACCTGTTGTACCAAGTTGCCAATCTGAAGGCATACCATGAGCTACAAAATCCCCCGTAGACACTTTCAGCCCATCCATAAACCACACGACAATGTTGCCTGTTGTGGTGTCTTGCCACAGGATGTCGCTCTTGCCATCCCCGTTATAATCTCCGGTTGTCAACAGCTTCCAGTTACCTGGTATTGCTCGTACCACGTAGTTGCCGCTAATTATCTTGACCCCATCCATTAGCCACATGGCAACATCGCCTGTTGTGGTGTCTTGCCAGAGTATGTCGGCCTTGCCATTACCGTCAAAATCATCAACCGCCTTCATCTGCCAGTTGCTCAGGATGCCCTTGGCTACTGATCCACTCACTTGTTGTATATTGACACCATCCATGATCCAAAGGTAAACATCGCCGTTAGTGTTTTGCAAAAGGACGTCGCTCTTGCCGTCATTATTAAAGTCTGCCACTGCCTTGACTGTCCAATCTGATGACAGACTTTTCACTACAAGGCCTCCACCATTTATCTTGATTCCATCCATCAGCCATAGGGCAACATCGCCAGTTGTGGTGTTTTGCCACAGGATGTCGCTCTTGCCATCCCCGTTAAAGTCGCCTATTCCCTTGAATACCCACTCCTTTTGTAAACCGTGCTGGGCATAATCACCACCGGTTATCTTTGTGCCATCCATGAGCCATATATAGACATCACCATTAGCGTTTTGCAACAGGACATCGGCCTTATTATCACCATTGAAGTCTCCTGTGCCTTTGATTATCCAATCTGAGGGTAATCCCTTAACTGCAAAGTCACTACCTTTTATTGCCATCCCATTCATCAACCATATAACGACGTCTCCTGTCTTTGTGTTGCGCCACAGGATGTCGCTCTTGCCATCTCCGTCAAAATCATTTGTTGCCTTACTGTAGGCATTTGTCGCCGTACATAGGACTAATGCCAATAATAACAACCACATCTTGCCTATACTTCTTCTCACCTGATTATCTCCTTATCCTTAAATTTTAGCTTTAATCCGCAATAAACATGTATGTTAACCCCATGAACTCAAAACTAAGGGTCATTGGCGCTAACAACTCGCATGATCAATCATCTCCTCTCATGTCCCTCTATTGGGTGGATAGGCTTATTCTCTCCTCTGGCCGAATTACTCCTTAAATTCAAATCCCTTGTCAAAGACCCTCACGCAGGCGTCAACCACGCGGGGGTCATAGAGCGTACCCGATCCCCGGGCTATTTCGCCTAATGCTGTCTGTACACCCAATGCTGCCCTGTATGGGCGATGATTGGCCATGGCCTCTACCACGTCGGCCACACAGATGATCCGTGCCTCGATGTATATCTCGTCGCCTCTGAGACCATTAGGATAGCCGGAGCCATCTAATCTCTCGTGATGCTGCAGGATTATCTGCGCCACGGGATAGGGAAACTCTATACCCTTGAGGATATCATAACCGATCTGAGAGTGCTCCTTGATGAGACTCAGCTCGTATGGTTTGATCATGCCAGGCTTACTGAGTATCTCGCTAGGCACGGTTAATTTGCCTATGTCGTGTATGGTGGCTGCCACTCTAACGCCCTCTATTTGTTGCTGGGATAGGGACATTTCAACCGCGATGCAGCGGGAGAGGTCGGCAACCCTGCGTTGATGGCCGGCGGTATAGGGGTCTTTTGCCTCAACCGCCGCGGCCATTGCCTGTGTCACGGCCCCTGTGAGTTTGCGGAGTTTTTCCACCGTGTTTTCAAGTGCTATGGCGCCTTGCTTGCGGCTTGTAATGTCCTTGATTATGCCGGTAAAAAATGTGCCTGTGCGAGCGTTCCACCTGGCCACAGATAGCTCTATGAAAAACTCCGTCTCATCCTTCCTCAAGGCGGCAATTTCGATAGTCTTCCCTTCGGTCTTTGACACGCCCGTATCAACGGCCAGCTTTAGGGCATTGTTATGCGCCTGCCTAAAGCGCACAGGGATGATCCTTGTCAACGGTTGCCCGATCATCTCCTGAGCGGTATAGCCAAATATATCTGTAGCCCCGTTGTTCCACATACTTATGTTACCGTTTGTATCTATGGAGATAATTGCGTTGCTTGTCGTTTGGACGATGCTGCGGAAGTGTTCCTCTCTTTCCTGGAGTGCCGCCTCGGTCTTTTTGCGCACGATGATGCTGGAGAGGACGTTGGCCACTGCGTTTAGCATCTCCTCGGTGTCGTAGTCCCTTGCTTGCCCTTCTGGCGTATAGACGTTAAAGACGCCCACGACCTTTCCTTGAAATATTATAGGTATGCAGTAGTGACCATGCGTAACCATATCCTCGTATTTGATCGTGTGCTGTTCGTCGATGTCCTGGGCAAAGACCGTCTGGGCAATCTCAGCCGCCTTACCGCACAGGCACTCTCCAAAGCGGATGTTAACACACCTGGTCATCTGCTGGAGGCTGTAGGAATAGGCCGCGGCAAGTGTAAGCATCTCAGGGTCATCGTCGTTGAGCACGTAGACGCAGCCCTTGGAGAGGATGGAGAGCTTTGGGGTTGAGAGAACGGTCTTGAGTACGTTATTTAGCAGCTCGGAGAAGGAGAGCTCTCTCAGAGATATCTGCAGGATGCTGTTTGTCAGGGTTTGTATCTCGAAGTGCCGTTTTACCTTGTTTTCCGTGCTTTTGAGGCCGCTTATGTCACGAAACACCATGAGTATTTCAACGTTGTTGTCCCCCTCCATTGTAGGGAGTGAATCCAATGAATTATAGTTCAGCGGTGTGCCGTAGATTTCGTAGGTCCTCTGGCTCTTCAGGGCGTACTTTTCCCACCGTATGGTTCTACCGCCTAAGACCTCATCTAATTCGCACCAGGGGCAGGCAGTGGGCTCGTCAAAGAAGTATTGGTAGCATTTTTTGCCTTGTACCGGTCCAAAGTCAGTTTCTATCGAGTTATTGATAAATTCTACGTCGTAGTCCTTGTTTACAACGCAGATGCCATCCTCTATGGAGTTCAGGATGTTGTAGAGCCTGAGGCGTTCTTTGTGGAGGTCTGTATGGGTTTTGTCTTGCTCTATGTGGTCTAAGTCCCTCTTTTTGAGCAGCCACCACAGGGTCGTTCCCATGACGCCTATGGCTAGGGCCGAGCCAATAATTATAAAGAGGATTAGCATCTTCATATCCGGCATGGTGACGTTTTGGTTTAAGGTTGCTGTAATGGTGGCGATATCTTTGACGTTGTGGTTGATGGTCACGGGTTGAGCAGGCATGGAGTTGGTTTTGGGGCGCGTGTGGATGATCACGAAGGGATTGATCTGTCCGCTTCTTACAGTGGCTGGGTCAGTGTTGACCACCCTGAGGTTAATGACCTCCGGGTGGGCGTCAAACCATCTGGAGAGGATGTCGTTTAGCTCATTGAGGTGGTTTTTGGCAATCTCCTCCTCAACGACGAGCCCAACGGTCTTGAGTTCGCGTCTGAGTTGCTCTTCCATCTTCTGGTAGAAGTCGATGCGCTTGTGCATCACCAGGATGCCATCGACGATGAAGACAAACACCACCAGGATGGCCATAAACGACACCAGTATGTTCTTGTAATAGCTTACCATCTCTTCAGTCGATCCAATTTATTCATACAATATCTATGATACAACATATCGTACTTGCTTGGATAGATGGGTCAAGCAGGGCATGTTAAATGGGGTGGATGCGTTGTTGAGATTTATAACATTAGGATTGAATATTTACGGGGTCAAGGGGACTGGTCCCCTTGCAGGAGGGGTCTGAGGGGAGGGCGGAGCCGCTCCCCTTCTTTCTTTTTTTTCTTCTCACAGCCTCAGTTCGATGACGAAGGCCGTCTTATCATCTTCGTTGACGGTGTAGATATTGCCTCCCATGCTGTTTTCTATAATTATCTTTGACATGTAGAGTCCTATGCCTGAGCCCACGTTGTCTTTCTTGGTCGTGAAGTAGTGGTCAAATATCCGGTGCCGTATCTCTGGCTCTATCCCCTTGCCGTTGTCTTTTATGACGAGGGTTATCTTTTCGTTGTCTCTGGTTATATCGACCTCTATGAGACCTTTGACCTTAACTATACTGCGTTTGTCGTTTATGGAATCTATCGCGTTGGTGATGATGTTTAAGATGACCTGCTTAAACTCATTCTCATAACCATAGACCATCACGTTATCTGGCTGACTGCAATTGACCCTTATCTCCACGGAGTTGTGACGAAGCAGGGCGCTCGTGATCGCACACACCGCCTCTACCGCACCCTTGACGTCAAACATGCCCTTGCTCTTGGATGGCCTACAGAAGTTCTTAAAGTCGTTAATCGTATTAGACATAAAGGTAATCTGTGAGATGGCCTCATCCGCCGCATCTATGACACTGCCCTTATCCAGATGGTCACTCTCGCAGGCGCCCTGCAGCTCTTGCATAAGCAGGGCCATGATGTTTAAAGGCGTCCGCCACTGATGCGCTATCATGGTTATCATTTCGCCCATGGCGGCCAGTTTCGCCTGCTGGGTCATGAGCTCCTCGTGAATCCTGCGCTTTTCGACCTCTTGCTGCACGCGCCTTTCAAGGTTGATGTTGAGTTCCCTCAACTGATCAGTCTTCTCCTGCAGCCTCTCCTTTGAGCGTATTAACTCTGTGATGTCACGCGAAATCCCGATCGTCCCTATTATTGTCCCGTGGGCATCGTACCACGGTATCTTGGTGACAGAGTTATAGACCTCCGTGCCATCCATGTGGGTGACGCGCTCTACCTTGTTTGTTATAGGCACGCCCGTCTTGATTATCTGCTCGTCATCTATACATGCCTTGGTTGCCTGCTCCCTGGACATGAAGTCAAAGTCGGTCTTGCCTATCATCTCCTCTGCCGTTGTGTCGGAGTGATCGGCCTTGGCCTTATTAACCCGTATAAACTTGTTGTTGCTATCCTTGAAATAAATAGAATCCGGGATGTTATCCATCAACACCTGCAACAACTGCAGTTCCGACTGAGAGAGCAGGGCATCCTCGCTAAATGCTACCACGGTGAAAAATCCCCCCTTGTCACTCCACACACAGGGCAATGCCAACCTGCAGGCAGAGCCTCAAAGGCCACACCGTCGGAGACACCCTGTGTCTTATCCCCACTGATGGGGTCATAGATATACCCGCAGACCACACAGACATACTTCTTCATCGCCATTAAGCCATCGCCACTCAGTAGGTTACAGACACCGTCAGAACCTTATATATCAAGAAGCTTAAATCCAGAATACCCTTATTGATGGTATCCACGCCAAAGTATATATAATAGTTCCCCGTGGGTAATCCTGATGCACTTAACAACCGCGTGGGCTGCAGACTAAATAGATTGCCTGTATATGCAGGCCTTACATTGTATGAGTATTGAGCCGGCAGCCACTGATTTGGATACAGATAGTAGTATATCCCAAATGGCGTAAGGGCATAGACCCACCACTCTGCCATACTCCCTGCCTTGCTGCCTGGATCGAGGCTTACATCGATATTAAGCGTATCGCTTGACTTCATTGTAAGGGGGCCATCGGTGCCATTACCGGTAATGAGTGGGTTTATTGCGCCAGTGTTGGCCTCCTGGGTTACGATTAACGTCGCACCGGATATCTTGATGGTGCCTGTCCTGCTTGTTGACGCTGTATTGGGGGAGGCTGAGTACGTAACGGTACCGTTATCGCTGCCGGTTGCCCCCGACGTAATAGTCAGCCACGACACACCTGGATTGGCAATCCAGCCACAGCCACTGGCAACCGTGATCGTTGCGCTACTGCCCTGCGCTGGCATCACCTGACTGGTGGGCGATATGTTGTAGGCGCAGCTAGCGGCGGGATATAAGGCCGTTATGCCATCCATATCGTCTTGTTCCAGTGTCCTTTTCTTGGTCTCACCTTTTGCGGCATACCCGTACATTGTCTTTTCCGAGTCAGTTGTATCGTACAGGTCCTTGAGGCTCTGGCAATGACCCAACTCGTGTGTGGCTATGTTTTGCAGGTCGTAGGAGCTTGGTGTCAGGTCGGTACTGTAGAGGTATTTGGTGTTAAAGTTTATGTCGTCATCGAGTATCTCTCCCGTTGCGGGATCGTACCACACGCTGTTAACGGCCAGTGAGCCCGTGTTGCTGTTATCCAGGTTGAAGCACATGTTATTTACACCGTCGTTGTTACCACAACTGGTAGCCGTTGTTGTACCGGCATAGATATACCTGAAGGAGGTCGTTGCCACGCTGTTCCACGTCTGCATCGCCGTTGTGATTGCATCAAGGGCGTCCGTTGGGCCTCCCGTGGGGTTGACATACAACGTGACGCCTGGTTGCTTATGCGTTATAATAGCCCCGCTGGAGGTCATATTCACTCCAAAGGCAAGGGCATTTGAACTCCAGAGCAGGCAGATGCACAAAGACAATGCCCTAAGTCTTATCATTTTTCATGACCCCCCGTATCTTTTTAATGAGCGTACTTACGGGCAGGTTGTTGTCAATAACCGCGGGATTTCCCTCAATGTAATCTATCTCCTTGATGGCGATCCCGTCTTTTACCGTATACTTCCCCTGCTTATCGCCGTGTACGAGGAAGACGCCTTCGTTGCCCTTATCTGTGTTATTGCCCTTAATGGGCCTAAGAAAGACAATGACATCCTCCCCCTTGACCACGGAGACAACATCTCTGAGTTGTAGGGTCAGGTCTCCTACCGTGCCGCCTTCATATTCAAAGGCCACGCTCTTTGCCTTTAGGTTGCCCCTGATCAACTGCGTGACCTTTAGGTGCGCCCTCGTGACGATAGTGCCAGCCTTCTGATTCCATTCAGACTTCGTCTGCTCCACCACGCCCCTGACAACCACCTCAGAGGCCTTTACCAGGTCGTCCGTACTGATGGCAACAGCCCCATCAGCCCCATGTAAAGGCGACGCACCCAGCGTCAGCGCCACTACAATCGCCGCCACGCAATAAACAAAAAATACCCTAACCTTCATTTTTCTATTCTCCTTAATTTATTGTGTACCTGCCCCATATACTTACCCCTATAAGAACTCTTTTATCAGCTCATGGGAGTCATGTGTGGCCGTGAATTGTTTTCGTACAAAGGCAAGCTCTCTGCCGGTGTTTTCAAGTCTGGACATGAGTCTCTGGATTATAAGGATCAATATGGTCAGGGAGGCCTTTGGGTGGTTCTTCACGAAATCTATAAAGGCGTTCTTGTCAAATCTTATCAGCAGCGACGTGACCTCGGTGGTTACATTGGCCGTTCTCTTGCCACTTTCAAACACACATGACTCGCCAAAGACATCGTTCTTGTCGATAGTGCTCAGGTAGGCCTCCTCGTCGTCCTTATCGGGATTGGTCTTTGTAACCCGTAATGCCCCTGAGATGACGCAGTAGAAGCAGTCTGCTGCCTCCCCCTCGATGACGATCCTTGTATCGGGGGCGTATTCCTCGACCTCCGCTATGTAGGCCAGAGATTCGAGGGCGGTTTCGTTTAGGTACTTAAACAGCACGACGTGTTTGAGCATCTCGGCAATCCGCTGGTGTTTTTCTATGACCCTTTCGTATGTCCTCAGTTCGGTCTTCATGACCTCTTCCGATATCTTGCATAGCATCACGAGTGTGTTTCCTATGAATGGCTTCTGGTCCTCTATATAGTACTTTACGCGTTCGGCATTTTCCTGGGTCATGAAGTTCTTCCTGATGGCCATCTCCTCAAAGGTGAAGTCCGAGTCTGCCTGCAGTGTCAGTATCTGGAACACCTGTTTCATATCGAGAAATCCAAGCTCTATGGCGACCTTCTCAAAGGGCTGGACCTTTTTCTTTTGGTATTGCAAGGCCTCCAGGACGTCCTCTACCTTGACAAGCTCTCTGTCTATCAGGTACTTGCCAAAAAAATAATTCTTACTCAGCTTCTTTGCCCTCCACTAAAAATTTTTCTCTCTACATCAGCTTTAATGATATCAATAACATTTGACAATAGTCAAGATACGGCAAGCAGACTAATGAAGAAACATTCATGCACGGTGGCCAATATGGCCCCCATTCATGTTGGATGTATAATTTCTCTATGGATGTACCCCAACACCTGAAATTGAAATGTTGAGCGATTTTTGATTAGAATAATAGCGGTAAGTACTATGGACATAAATATTTATAACTCTTAAGGCTGAGAATTATGGCGCGTCAAGCGGAAAAGAAGCTCCGCCGCTCCCCTTCTTTCTTTTAGCCAAGATGCTCAATAAGCTCAAGACCGTACCAGCTCTGCCTGGCGTGTACATGTTCAAGGACACCAAGGAGAGGGTGCTGTACGTTGGCAAGGCCATCAGCCTCAAGAGCCGCCTCAAGAGCTATTTCCAGAGGCGCAACCAACTGGACTTGCGGAAATCGACCATGATGACGATCGTCAACGACTTCTCCTTCATTGTGACCGACAACGAGGTCGAGGCCCTCGCCCTGGAGGCCAACCTCATCAAACAGTACAGACCCAAGTTCAACGTCATCCTCAAGGACGACAAAAACTACCCATACATCAGGATCACCGTGACGCAGCAGTGGCCCAAGCTCGAGATAGCCCGCAGACTCAGCCACGATGGCGACGTCTACATCGGCCCCTACGTCTCATCCAGGAGTATGCGCGAGACCCTGGATTTCGTAAAGCGCTGCTTCCCCATCAGGACGTGCAAGTACAAGATAGAAAAAAACCTCACCAGGGCATGTCTGCAATACCAGATAGGCCAGTGCAGCGCCCCCTGCGTGGGACTCATCACCAAGGAGGCCTACGACGCCCACGTCAGAGACTGCATCGAGTTCCTCAAGGGGGCAAGACAGGATCTCCTGGATAGACTCAAAGGCCGCATGTACGAACTCTCCGACGCCCTCCTGTTTGAGGAGGCCGCACGATACAGAGACAAGATACGCGCCATCCAGGGGGCGTGGGAGATACAAAAGGTCGTCGCTGCCGAGTTTGGCGATATCGATGTCATAGGCTTCTACCGCCCATCAGAGGGCGATATCGACGCCGAGGCACATCAAGGCGCGGCATCAATTTCTTTGTCGCTCCAGGACGCTCCTGGGCCATCGGCTGCTATCATCAACGTGTTTTTCATACGCGGCGGGCTGCTCATTGGCGTAAAGGACTTCTTCTTCAGGGACACCCAGGGATTGCCCTACAAGGAGCTAATCCACAGCTTCATAACGCAGTTCTACAACAAGGAGATACTGCCCCCCGCCGAGATAATCGTCCGCAAAAACCCCTCGCGCCTGACCACACTGAGAAAGTGGCTGTCCAGGAAACGCGCAGCCCCCGTAGATATCACAACGCCCTGTGACCAAAAGAGGGCGGAGGTCCTGACTATGGCAGACAACAACGCGGCAATGTCCTTTAAGCTCAGGCTCGGCCTCTCCGACACCCACGTCCTGGAAGAGCTTACCGTGCGGCTTGGACTCGCCCATCCGCCAGAGAGTATCGGGGCATTTGACATATCGACCATCTCCGGCGACCTCTCCGTGGGGGCCTTTATATACTGGGCATCGGGGGGATTTAAAAAGCACCTCTACCGCCACGTCAGGATCAAGACCGTCACCGGCCAGGACGACTACGCAATGATGCACGAGACCGTCCTGCGCGTGGCCGGCAACCTCAAGAGCAACTTCCCCGACCTCGTGATCATCGACGGGGGCAAGGGGCAACTTGACTGTGCAATGGCGGCCATCAACGAGCTGATTGGCGCTGGTCATCCCCTACAGGCATCGTTGGTGTCGATAGCAAAGGACCCCGACCGGGTTTTTATCCCGGGCAGGGATGGCCACGTCGGGATCGATGACTCCATGCCCTCGTCGCTGCTCTTAAGGCGTATACGGGACGAGGTTCACCGCTTTGCCATCACGTTTCACCGCAAGCTCAGGGACAAGAGGTTCCTCCAGTCCCCCCTTGAAGGGATAAAGGGTGTCACACGTCAGCGACGCCTTGAGCTCCTAAAGCACTTTGGTAGTATCAAGGCCATAAAAAACGCCACCGTAGAAGAGATCGCCTCGCTCAATGGCCTCAGCAAGCGGATTGCATCAAACATTCTCGCGGCGCTTAACGAAGAAGAAAAAGGAGAATGACAGTAATATGGTATTTTGTGCCCATCTGTGTCATTCCTGCGTAAGCAGGAATCCATTACCCATAACTTTCTTATGCATCCAATAGATTTTATATCATACAAATCCTTCTATTGACATGTTATAATAATGTCTGCTAAATTAGGAGATTGTAAGATGCTAATGTTTATATATTATAACAGGGGTATTTCTTGCCGGCTAAGGTAACGTTAAAGGTCACGGCTGGGAAGCTCAAGGGCAAGGAGTATGCCTTTAGCGAGCGGGCGATCTGTATCGTTGGGCGAGGTGTGGACTGTTATCCGAGGTTGCCTGATGATGAGGAGCACCGTACGATATCGCGTCATCACTGCCTTTTTGACATCAATCCTCCGGGTATACGGGTCAGGGACTTTGGCAGTCTCAATGGTACCTACGTTAATGGGGTCAAGATAGGGCAACGTGACAGGGCCAAGGTGGTTGACAAGGAAGAGTATCTTTTTCCCGAATACGACCTCAAGGAAGGCGACGAGGTCAGACTCGGCAGCACGATCTTTAAGCTGGTGATAAGCACGGTAGAGTTCTGTTCTGTATGCTTAAAGGAAATACCCGAGGATAAGCTCCAACAGAGCAGAAGAGGCACAAACCTCTACGTCTGTGATGATTGCGCCAGGAACGAGGATTCTGTAAAAAAGACGCCGCCCAGGCCTGTGTCACCTAAACCCGCAGCACCAAAATCAGCAGAGCCCAGGCCAGCAGTGAACTGTGTGAATTGTGGCAAGGAGATACCCGCTGATGTGCCTATGGCCAAGGGTGAGCCTCCACTGTGTGACAATTGTGCCCCTGAGTCAGAGGTGTTGTCCAAGCCACTGTTATCGCAGGACATTAAAGAGGGTGTCTTGGATATCAAGGGCTATACCATCATAAAAGAGCTTGGAAAGGGCGGTATGGGTGTTGTCTATCTTGCAAATAATGATAGTACGGGAGAGAAGGTTGCCCTCAAGGTGATGCTTGCGGAGGTGGCCGTTAATGAGCAGTCACGGGAGAGGTTTCTCCGGGAGGTTGAATATACCAAGTACCTCAAGCATAAAAATGTGGTGCAAATGCTTGACTATGGCAGTTGGAAGGGGATTTTTTATTTTACACTCGAATTCTGTGATGGCGGCAGCATTGATAAGTGGATGCTTAAAAAGGGTGGAAGGTTTTCGGTAGACGAGGCACTTGCAATTATACTTCAGACCCTGGACGGTCTGGATTATGCCCACAACCTCGAGATACCAAATATTAAACTGGCCGATGGTCGTATCGTGACCCTGAAGGGCCTTGTGCACAGGGACCTGAAGCCGTCGAATTTCTTTTTTTATGGCACCGGTCCAAATCGTATATCAAAGATAGCGGACTTTGGTCTTAGTAAGGCCTTTGATGCGGCTGGTCTAAGTGGCTACACCAGGACGGGCTCCGCTGCTGGTACGCCTGTGTTTATGTCGCGGCAGCAGGTGATAAACTTCAAGTACTCCAAGCCGGAGGCCGATGTGTGGTCTATGGCGGCCTCATTGTACTACCTGTTGACCGGGAAGTTTCCCAGGGATTTCCCAAAGGGTAAGGACCCTTGGTACATAGTGCTGCAGAGTCGTCCGGTGCCAATACTCAAGAGAGACCCTACAATTCCAAGGAGATTGGCTGAGGTCATCGACGAGGCATTGATAGACCAGCCTGAGATTAAGTTTAAAACTGCAAGTGGATTGAAGCGGGCATTGGAGGGCACCCTATGACGTATACGATTAACTACGCCGCTCTGACTGATAAGGGCCGTATCCGAAAGAGAAATGAGGACAACTGGTCGGTTGACCATGAAAAAGGGTTCTACATAGTCTCCGATGGCATGGGGGGACACGCGGCAGGGGACCTGGCCTCAAAGCTGGTTGTTGAGATGTTGCCGATTTTACTCACTAAACGGATGAAGGATGTCACGGCGCTTAACTCGCAAAAGGCTACCGAGCAGTTAAACGTAGCCCTCACAGAGCTTAACGAGCAAGTACGCTCAATCAGCAAGACAAAGCCCGGGTTAGCCGGCATGGGCGCAACCGTGGTGATGATGATAGTGCGAGATATGACCGCGCTTATTGCCCACATGGGAGATAGTCGGGCCTACCTCTTGCGCAACGGGAAGTTTAAACAACTGACTATGGACCACTCGGTCATACAGGTGCTCATAAATTCCGGTGAGATTAAACCCGAGGAGGTAGCCTCTCACCCGGCGCGTGGTAAGATAACCAGGTGCATTGGCATGGCAGGCGAGGCCCTGCCCGAGACGATGTTGCTTGACCTCAAGCCGGGAGACAGGATACTGTTGTGCTCCGATGGCCTTACCGGTATGCTTACTGATAAGATTATCATGGACATCCTTACTGAGTACCGCGATTGCAAAGCGGCATGTCAGGTGCTTATTGATGGTGCCAATGCCGCTGGAGGTATGGACAATATCACCGTGGTGCTGGTTGATTGCCAGGGCGATCAACCCGTAACGGACGACATCATTGCTATCTCGGAAACCGAAGAATTGGGCTCAGGCAAGGGCGACATCAGAGAGATGACCGTCCCCGTTGGGTTCGTTATAAATCTGGACAAACAACCCTCTGACTTCTTCTTACCGGTGAGTTATCCTTCGTTTGCCATAGGACGCGGCAGTAACAACGACCTGTCGTTAAAGAGCGACAGGACCGTCTCGCGCAGTCACTGTGTCATATCAGTGGATGGCGACAGCCTAAAGATACAAGACCTTGGCAGTCGTAATGGTACCTATCTAAACGGTCGGCGGATCAAGGGGATCGTTGACCTGCCAATCCCCTCGTGGTTATCGATGGGGCGAACACGCATTGGGGTGATACCCTCGGGCGCTGATTTTCAGCAGGAATCATTGATCGATGAGGCCTACACAACGGAGGGCAGTATACTGATCCCCCCAAGTGAGTTCTTTGAGGAGAGGACGGAGGCGCTGCTGGTAGTTGACATAGTAGGCTCCACGCGGCTTGTAAAGGGTGGCGAGACACAGTTGGTCAAGGTGGTCTCTGCCCTGGGACAGATGCTTGACAGGTCGCTGCAGAACGAAAAACACCCATTTCTTAAATGCACCGGCGATGGCTTTTTCGCAACCTTTGCTACAGCCGAGGAGGCGCTCAAGTCGGCCACAAAGCTCTCCGGGGTCCTTGCCCGATACATCAAGTTCCCCGTCCAGATATCCGTTGCCCTGCACTGGGGCTCAGTGCGTCTGACCCAGGAGGGAGAACGCACCGGAAGAAACGCACACGCCGTCTTTTCCCTGGAAGACCTCCGCCACAAGGAAAAAAACGTCAACGCCCTATTAATAACAAACAACAAAAAGGAAATAATCCTGATGACAGAGGCCTTCTGGAACATGCTCGAACTACCCACCCGTGCCAAGGCCGTCGCAGTCGGAAAGTTTAACCTCAAAGGCCTCGATAAAGAAGAAAAAATATTGCACTGGCCAATGTAAAAAAAAAGGGAAAAAAGGGTGGCGGCGCTGCCCCCCCCTCGACCCCCCCTGCAAGGGGACCAGTCCCCTTGACCCCATAAAAGTGATACGTATTTTGTATTTAATCCAATCAAATTCTCCCTTTAATCGCCCATTAACCCGTTCTATTGTTGTACGTTCGTTATATCTTGTAGCCTCTGCAGGGGACATTGGTAAAACGCTGCCACGGCGAGGATTTTTGTCGATTATTGGTACATGACCTAACGTTTTGCTAACCGTGTATATTGGTCCTGCATCGTAGGCTGAATCCATTAAATCGTAGAGATATGTCACCTTCCCTGTAGTCATCTTCTCCTTGAGTTTACGCCCTTTACATTGATTATCTACCCACCACATATATTTCTCTATTTGAACTATTTCCAAGACTGTAAGTAAATGCTTTTGTTTTTCAGTTATGGGGTTGGTACATATTTCTTCTAACTCCGGAAACGGGTGCTCGTTGTATTTTTCCTAATACCCATGATACACTAGCCTAACCTTAAAACCAGCAACCAGCCCTTTACGGGGTCAAGGGGACTGTGTTCCCTTGTGGAGGGGTCTGAGGGGAGGCAAAGCCTCCCCTTCTTTCTTTGACCAAGCTACCCATGACTTTTTGATGCCCTCCCTTCTTCTTCTCTTCTTTCCAAAGTGCCAGGACAAATGCTATCATATAACTATACCAGGATAGAGCAACAAGGACAGAACTATATCGCAACAGTGATCTGCGACGTCTAAAGAAGGAGGGCCGACAGAGATGGAACAACTAAAGAGATTGGACAACAACAGGGTTGAGCTACCCGTGGATTTTAAGGAAGGTATGCGGGTGCGAGGGCTTATATACGTAAATGAACACCTGGAACAGCTCCTTGAGCCCCAGGCGGTCCACCAGGTGGCCAACGTGGCCATGTTACCGGGCATAGTTGGGGCATCTATGGCCATGCCTGATATACACACCGGCTATGGGTTTGTCATTGGCGGGGTGGCGGCCTTTGACATAGACAATGGCGGTATAATCTCACCCGGTGGCGTGGGCTATGACATAAACTGAGGGGTCAGGCTCCTCAGAAGCAACCTCGACAAGGACAGGGTGCTTCCGAGGATGAAGGACCTCGTTGGGGTCCTCTACAACCAGGTGCCATCGGGGGTGGGGTCGCACGGCAACTTGAAGCTCAACAGCGATGACCAGCGCAGGATTATAGTTAAGGGTGCGAGGTGGTCGGTAGAGCAGGGCTTTGGTTGCGCCGAAGACCTTGAAAAGACCGAGTCTGGCGGCTGTATGCAGGATGTCGATACCTCGGTTATAAGCGACAAGGCATATGAAAGGGGCAGAAATCAACAGGGCACGTTGGGATCGGGAAATCACTTCCTGGAGGTGCAGTACGTCAGCGAGATATATGACGAGGCGGCGGCGGGGGCCTTTGGTCTGTTTAAGGGACAGGTAACAGTGATGATCCACACGGGTTCGCGCGGGTTTGGACATCAGGTGTGTACGGACTTCCTCTCCACGATGGAGCACGCCTCCAGGAAGTACGAAATCCAACTGGTAGATAAGGAACTCGCCTGTGCCCCGTTTAATAGCCAGGAGGCTCAGGATTATTTTTCGGCGATGAAGGGGGCGGCCAACTACGCCTGGGCCAACAGACAGTGTATCATGCACTGGTGCATGGATGCACTCTCGAAGGTCTTTAAGGGCAGTCCCCAGGGGCTTGGTCTTGGTCTGGTCTACGACGTGGCACACAACATCGCCAAGGTGGAGACACACAACACCGGAGGCACAACTTTGAGCGAGGGGTCGCTGACCCCTAAACGCCTCGTGGTACACAGAAAGGGTGCCACAAGGGCATTGCCCGCAGGACATGCGGAGCTATCCGACGTGTATCGACACATCGGACAACCGGTGCTTATACCGGGGGATATGGGACGGGCGTCGTTTGTCCTCGTTGGGACAGAGGGGGCGATGCAGCAGTCCTTTGGCTCGACCTGTCATGGGGCGGGCAGGGTGTTGTCGCGTCACCAGGCCATCAAAAAGGCCAAGGGACGCGCCATCTGGCGGGAGATGGAGGACATCGGCATCACGGTGATGAGTGCGGGCAGGGGCACGCTTGCCGAGGAGATGTCGGAGGCCTACAAGGACATCTCAGACGTGATCGATGTCGTAGACTCCGCCGGTATATCCAAAAAGGTGGCCATGTTAAAGCCCATCGGCGTGATAAAGGGGTGACAAGACTATGCTTGTGAGTTGATGGTTTTATGAATCGAAACTACTTAGTGGATTTAGACTTAATAGAAATAATAAAGGATAGGCTGGTAAGCGTATACGATCCAAGAGAGATTTATTTATTTGGGTCGTATGCCTGGGGTAAACCGACATACGAAAGCGACATTGACTTGCTTGTAATAATCGAAATGTCAGATGATAAACCATACAGGCGTGCAATAAAAGGTCTTAAGGTGTTAAGAGACCTAAAAGTGCCAGAAGACATCTTAGTATACACAGAGGATGAGTTCAGTCAGCTATCAGATGATATGTCGACTCTATGTTATAAGATTAAGCATGAAGGAATAAAACTCTATCATGCTGGGGCTTGACAATTACCTCGCCGCTATAATAGAATTCCTGATGGAGAGATTTAGCCCAAGAGTTGTGAACGCCCTAAAGCCAGCTTGGAAGTCGGCTTGTAAGTCGGCTTTTCTGGCAGCGTTTTTGCACACACACACACACACACAGTCACTCGCCCTCTCTCACTTTCTCGATGCAACATTACACCTAACACATAGTCACTTTCTTACCACCGAGCCTTCGATCTCTACTCTTATGCCTTCCACTATGGAGGGTGAATTTTACCTGATTGCTGCAGATGTCTATTACCTTGATTTCAGCCGTTTTGCGCAGCCAGTTAATAGAATACGCAGGCCGGTTTCACTGGCGCTGCAGAACAAAAAAAGTTTTAGGAGAGGTTATTATGTTTCTAAAAAACGATAACCAAAAGATGAAGTATCTCCAGTTACACGCAGGCGTGAGGGTGTTGTTTACCCTTATGCTGTTTGCGATGATTGGAGCAATGTGTTTTAACAATGCCGCCTATGCCGGGACGATCCAACTGCCGCAGACTGGACAGACAACATGCTACGATGCAAGCGGTAAATCCATCCCTTGCACTGGCACAGGGCAGGATGGAGCGTTACAGAATGGCGTGGCTTGGCCTAATCCGAGGTTTACAGACAATGGCGACAAGACAATTACTGACAACCTTACGGGACTGGTCTGGTCCAAAGTTGCCAGTACACCAACCGTAGGTAGCTGCACAGGCGGCAAGATGATATGGCAAGCAGCGCTGGATTACATAGTCTGTCTGAATAATTTGACAATGTCATATTTCATACCATACCACATCTGGAGGTACAATTGTC
>JADFXD010000031.1 GCA_015233725.1 Nitrospirota bacterium
TTAAAACTATTAGATTGTCGCTCCAGAGGAGGATATAAAATGATTACATTTCAGAGATATATGCCATTGCTAAGATTTATTTTTTGAAAAACCGAGTAAATATTGAGTATAGATAAGTACATGGACAAATTTTCCTCCTGTAAATATTTCTGTGATGAAGCAGGCACATATTTGGAGTTAAGAATTATGGGGTCAAGGGCACTGGTGCCCTTGCAGGGGGTTCTGAAGGGGGGCGGTCAGGCGTCCCCTTTCTTTCTTCGTGCGGGGGGCTGAGGGGGAGCAAAACTCCCCATTCTTGATACCCTGCCGAATATAGGTTGAACTATTAAAACACTATGGATAAAACAAGAGACATAAGGCATAGCAGCAGCCCGCTGCCAAGGATATCGGTTATCACCCCGACCCTGAATCAGGGTAGGTATATTGAACACACGATCCAGAGCGTCATCGCCCAGGATTACCCCAACTTTGAACATATAGTTATAGATGGCGGTTCCACCGACAACACACTCGATGTACTGAGAAAATACCCTCACCTGAAATGGATATCGGAAAAAGACAACGGTCAGGCAGATGCACTCAACAAGGGGCTATCGCGCGCAAGCGGAGACATCATAGCCTGGATTAATTCGGATGACTACTACTGCCACAACGCCTTTGATACCATCGCCAATACCTTCGGGATAATGCCACATGCAAACGTAGTGGTTGGACAGACCATGTTACTTTTTGAAAATACCATGAATAGCAGCATATCCAATAATAGGGAACTTACCTTTGAAGAGATCATCAGGTACTGGGATGAATGGATACCTCCGACTCAGCCATCGGTCTTTTTCAAGGCCGACATCTTAGATGAAGTTGGTTTGTTTGACATATCACTGTACTATACTATGGATTTTGATATGTGGCTACGAATGAGCCTCAAACACCGGTTTTATTGCATACCGGATGTCCTGACCGTGTATAGGTTCCACGGTGAGTCAAAGAGCGGTTATGCCAACTGGTCAAGTTTCTTTCCAGAGTATAACGCCATCTACCGCAGATACAAGAAACACTCCACCATCCTTCCCGATTGTCCATTGGTCACCTTCGCTCTTGCATTTATCAGTGAGGAGCTAAAGAAATCACAGTGGTACCTGCAAAAGATCAAGCACACGTTTTACAACCTGGCCTCACAAAAAGTCCGCGACGTCGAGGTCATCGTAATCACCGACATAGATGAGGCACAACAACTGCTTGACCTGGCCGAGTTGCCATTTCCTGTTCGGTTTGTAAGGGTAACCAGGCTGGATATCAACTCTTTTTACCGCGCATTGACCGAAAACGCCAGGGGCTTTGCCATCCACTGCCCATCGATTGAGGTTGCCTTTGACATCAATTGGTTTTCCACAGCCCTGACCTATCTACTGATAAACAGGGACGCTATTATACATACCGCAACCCCTCATCAAGGAACGTCCCACCTGTCATCCGGCAACAACGCCCTTGTCACAATGGGCATTACAATACCCGACACATATATGATGATGCGACGCGACGCCCTAAAGGTCCCCAATCCGATTGAATTCCCACGATACGATGCCCCCCTGATAACATTCGTTGTCTCCGTAACCGGGCAGATCACGCCACTGCTATACCTCAGCCTATATTCGATCTACGAGCACTGTGTCAACTATCCCTATGAAGTGCGTATCGTAACGGAAAGAGGCCACAGAGCGGATTATGTCCGCGGCATATGCAATGGCGCCGTATTTGAGGCTGAAAATGAAGAAAGGCGCTTTCATGTATTAAATGACATCGCAGACTCGGCAACAGGTCAGTATCTGTTCTTTATGTCATCAACGATAGTGCTGACCCCCTCATCGATTCCTGAGATTGTAAGGACATTCACGGAGCATCCCCGTGCCGGCATCGTGGGGGGGAAGACCGTCTATCTCACAACGGGGACTACGGGGATTATAGATAATGCCGCCTGTATTATGCTTGCCAACGGTTGTAGGGTGAAGTACGGTTGGGGTAAGCCCAGGCAAGACCTTAACTGTGGGTATCTCAGGGAGGTCGATTTCTTCCCTCTGGACTTCCTTGCCATAAGCCGCCAGGCCTGGAGCGAGGTCAACGGGCTTGACACCCTGTCTTGCCCTGTTAGTCTGCTGGAGGCCGACCTGTGCTTCAAGACAAGGGGGCTTGGCTATAGTGTGCTTTACCAGGGCGAGGCAGAGGTGTCTAACTACCGCCCGTATGAATTAACCAAAGACGAAGGCGCCTTAAAAGAATACGAATTTGGCGATTTTATACCTTTCAAGAAAAAGTGGCAGGCACAACTTAAAGACAACCTGTGCAGTTTTGACAGCTCATTGATTCATCGTGCAAGCGTAAGTGGCAACAGGCCTTGGCTCTTATTGTTGTGCGATAGACTCCCTGTGATACAGTCCTCAGATGATAATGTTTGTCTGCTGTTGCAGTCGTTTAAAGACGCTGGCTTTAACGTGGCCCTCCACACGGAGGAGGTCGCATTTGCCCAGGGGCATCGCTGGTTGACCAGGGAAGGCATAAAGGTTTTTTATAACGACGTGGACTTTTCCGAGTTCATAAGAGAAAACGTCTTACACTTTGATGCAATTTGGCTGGCAGATCGCGGTATAGCGTTTTGCAGGTCAACCAGGATACGCAGGATATCAGGTAGCGTGATCCTCATATACGACGCCTCTGCCATAGCGTCTAATGATGACACCAGTGACGCCTTCTTCAGAGGAACCAACGTCTCTAACATCGAGAAGATGCAGATAGCCCAGGATCGACTCATTGCCAGGACGGTTGATCTTGTCTATACATGCAGTGACAACTACGGCAAGTACCTGTCGTCTCTGAATCAGGACCTGAGGGTAAGGCTCGTCCCTCCAGGAGGATACCTGGATGCATCACCCGCGGAGGTACTTGACCTGATTAGGGTTGCACCTGGCAGACGAAAAATAAGTGGAGAGACGGTAGGTGGTTTCACGGAGATTCTAAGACTGGAAAGCGCTATCAGAGAGATCGCCAACCTGGGGCTCCAGGATATCGTTGACAATTGTGGTCAGCGCCCCCTCTACATCTGGGGAGCCGGCGCAGGAGGCATACAAACCCGTCGCACACTTGCATCAATGGGGGTCAATGCTGTGGCCTTCCTCGATAGATCGCCGCAAAAGCAGTTTACCACCGTTGATGGTCTGCCCGTGTACGACCCTATTGCCGTTCTAAAGACGCCTAACCATCAAAGCCGTGCCTATGTGGTCATCGGCTCTATTTACAGCGGCGCCATATCCGCCGACCTCATCAAACTTGGGTACGAAAACAGGAAAGACTTCGCCGTAAACCTACTCATCTGATAGGGAAAGAAGGGGGTGACTCTGCCTTCTTGGCGCTCCAGGACGCTATAACCTCAATGACCAGGAGGCTGCCTTTGAGGAGGTCGGCGGTGTAGATGTGTTCCTCGGTTGTGTGTGGTTTTTGCATACCGGTGGATATGGGGATCGACATTATGCCGTGTTGGTTGAATATATTGGCGTCTGAGCCTCCCCCTGACCTGATGTAAACCGGCGCTATCTGACAGCGAGCAATGGAGTCGCTTATGAGTTGAATAAATGGGTTTGCCTGGTCGAAGTTGTAGCCTTCATACTGACGTTGTTGCTGGATTGTTATTTTAACCTGGTTTTTCCGGGCTATGTTTCTTGCCGTATCAAAGGCGGTATCCACGATCTTGTTTAGGGTGTCGGGGTTAAGGCTCCTGAACTCCCCGTCAAAGACGACCTCAACGGGGACTATGTTTGTCGCGCTGCCACCGTGTATGACTCCCACGTTGGCGGTGGTCTCGGCGTTGATCCGACCATCAACGATGGCGGATACTATCTTGGCGGCGGCGACGATGGCGTTGGTGCCCTTTTCGGGTTCTATGCCCGCGTGTGCCGCCCTGCCGGTGACAGTCATACGGTACGTGACGTGGGTGGGGGCAGCCAGGACGACCCTCCCGACCTTGCCGCTGCTGTCCAGCACCAGTGCGTAGCGGCTCTTTATCTTGTCGTAATCAACATGTTTGGCGCCCTGTAATCCCTTTTCCTCCGCCGAGGTAAGGAGCACCTCTATATCGCCGTGGGGGTGGCCGGTTTCGTTGAGCACGGTGAGGGCCTCTAGGATTTCGGCAATACCGCTCTTGTCATCCGCCCCTAGGATGGTCTCCCCGGTAGATGAGATAAGGCCGTTGTGGTGGCTGTATCCGATTGCCGTGGTGGTTGGTTGCACCGTGTCCATGTGAGCGCTTAACAGCAGTGAAGCGGCGCCCTCAATACTGCCCCTCTTTCGTGCCAGTATATTGAATGAATCTCCATAGTCAAGCGTCTCAGTCTCAAAGGATAGCCCCTGCAATATCTCAACAAGCCGTCTGCCTATCTCATGCTCCTGATACGATGGTGATGGCATCTCAATAAGCTCCTTAAAGGTCTCTATAACGCGTCTTTCGTTTATAATGCTGGTGTTGATGGGTGGATACATGCGTTACCTCTGGCCAAAGATGGCGGTGCCGATCCTGACCATCGTTGCGCCTTCCTCGATGGCGACCTCGTAGTCGTTGGACATGCCCATCGAGAGCCCGAGGTTGTTGTAGCCCATGCTATAGACCTTGTCTCTGAGATGATTCAACTGTCTGAAGTACGGTCTGCCCTCTTGTGGGTCGTCGAGATAGGGGGGGATGGTCATAAGTCCCTCCAGGCGCAAGTGGTTTAGGGTGGCGATGTCGTCAATCAAGGTCGGTAGCATATCAGGAGCGATGCCGCTCTTTGTGTGTTCATCGGCCAGCTTTACCTGAATGAGGACACGCTGAACCTTGCCAAGTTTCGCGGCGTGGAGGTCTATCTCCCTGGCGAGTTCCAGGGAATCCAGGCAGTGGATGACGTCAAAGAGACCCACGGCCTGTCTGACCTTGTTTTTCTGAAGGTGGCCTATAAGGTGCCATGACAGCCGCGTTACGGATTGATTGTCGTTTGATGCCTCGATCTTTCTCACCGCCTCCTGGATGTAGCTCTCACCGAGGTGCCTCAAGCCACTGTCTATGGCCTGCGCAACGGCCCCCATCGGGATATGCTTGGTGACGGCTATGAGCGTAACCTCATCGGGGTTTCTGTCCGCGCGCATGGCCGCATCGGAGATGCGCTTGTATATGCGGTTTACCCTGTCTATGAGCGAGGCTTTATCTGACACCGTAAAAACACCTGCCTACAATTAATTATATGCCAGAAAAGAGAGGGAGAGAAGGGAGGGCTTTGCCCTCCCTCAGACCCACCCACAAGGGGACCAGTCCCCTTGACCCCATAATTCTCAATCCTATATGTTATATAAAAACTTCTGTCCATGTACATAATTCTTTAATTTTCTTGAAATAGTGTTAATTGTTTTGGAGATGTTAATTCGGTGTCATCTTTGTAGAGTGCTTTAACTGATTCTTTAAATTTTTCAATTGAACCGTTATGATTTTTTAAAAACCATGTTATATGATTTAATAAATATTCCTTTCTAATATCATGTTGCCTTAAATCAAAAGGTACTCGCTCCATCCTTGGATCAACACTATCAAAACCTTTAAACGGTTTGCTTAATCTATCTCTTGTCATTTCTACATATGAAGGATTTAATTCAAATCCTATGCAATTCCTATTTAATAGTTGGCAAACTCTTAGTGTTGTACCACTTCCTGAAAATGGATCAAGCAGCAAATCGTGTTCGTTTGATGAGGCAAGCACCATCCGCTCAATTAGTCCTTCAGGTTTTTGTGTTGGATGCGATTGTCTGTTGAGATTGCAATAATGCACATGAGAGAATTCCCATACATCTCCAGGATTAGCGCCTCTCATGTTATTTCTTTCTCTGTAATATTTTTGAGGTACTTTTACTGCATCAAGATTAAATATGAACTTGGTTGTTTTATTAAACATCAAGATATCATCATGTCTAGGTGAAAAACCTATTGTTCTACCCATACCTTGTGTATAGTGCCAGCAAATCCAGCTATTAAAAGACATCATTAAATCTCTGTCTAAAATGTCATATAGATAAGAAATAAATTTTACACCCATAAATACATATATAGTTCCAGTTTTCTTCAGTGTCCTATGTGCTTCTCTTAGCCATTCTTTTGAAAAGCTCAAATATTCTTCAAATCCTCTTAGGTCGTGGTTATTGCCATAGTTTTTACCTAAATTGTAGGGTGGGTCTGCAATAATTAAATTTACACTTTCATTAGGCAGATTCTTAAAAAGATGTAAAGCGTCTCCTGTTTGTATATCGATATTAAGCATCTTTAATCCAATCGAATTTTTTAGCATAGCCATACCATATTTCAAATCCCTTTTGTGATGCTATACATTTTTTATTTTTTATCTAACACTTGACAAAACTCCCAAACGTCTCTGTTTTGTCACGGCTATGAGTGTGACCTCATCGGGACTCCTGCCGGCACGCAGGGCCGCATAGGAGATGAGCTTGTATATGTGGTTTACCCTCTCTATGATTGAAACGCTATCTGGCATGGCATGTCAAATTTGATTTGCTACTCTATGCAAGTCATTTAAAGTATCTGGTATCGTATTTAATGCCCACCTTGCTATATCTACAGATATTTCACATCCATGTACAGCCCTATTCTCAAGCTCTAACAAGTCTTTCAAGCTGTCACACATACCTTCAGATATGACTTTTTTATTACAAAGCTTAGACATCAAACCAGATAAACTATATGTTTTTTCGTTAAAATCAATCTTTTTTTGAGCTAATATTTCTTTAACTGTTTTTTCTGTTAATACACGCAAGCCTATTACTACCATAAAGGGATATTTATCTGCGATAGAGTTAAGAAATACAATAAATTCATCCTTGTTCAACTGTAAAGGCACTTCTCTCATTTGTTTAAAGTGCTCTGGGCTATATCCATAACCCTTAAGCACGAACATTGGCATCGTTAGCGCTCCGTTACCTTCATTAGCCATTTATCTTTCCTCCGTGTGTACGCTGATTCGCCAACTATTTAGGCAATACAAAATAGAAGTTATTACCGAGGGTTTGTGGTTCATAGCCGAAGATGCCACCGTGGATCTCAACGGCGTTTTTGATGAAGGTCAGGCCGTGTCCGGTGCCGGGCTTGCTTGAGGAATTTGAACCGCGATAGCCCTCTTCAAATATCTTATCTCTCTCTTCCGGTTTTATGTGTGCTCCTGAGCTAAAGACGGAGTATTTTACGCCATCCTTGCCGGCGCCAAAGTAGTTTTTCTTTAGTTCCCTGCAATATCTGACGAGTTTTAAGGTCTCCCCCTTTTGGTCGGTCACTTCCTGGGCGTACTTAAGGGCGTTGGAGAACAGGTTGGCATAGACCTGGGCAATCAGGCCAACGTCTATGAGCGTTATGACGTCTGCGGCCTCTGAGTCGCACTTGGCACCCTCGATTTTAAATCCAGACTCTTTAAACCGCTGGGCAAACTGTTCTAGCTGCGGCTGTATAACGTCCTGTTTCATGTTGCACGGTTTGGTGCGCAGTGTGAGATGACCCTTATCAAAGTGGCTCTTACGCAGGAGTGTCTCTAAAAACAGCGATGTGTTTTGATAGTGCTTTTCTATGTTTGAAAACTCCTCCAGGAGTCCGCGATTAACATCGACCATATCTTCCAACAATCGCTCTATGCAGATGCTGTCACAGGCCTCATCGGTGGTGTAGATGAGCAGGTTTTTTTCTAGTTCCTTGTTTTTGTTAATCTTGCCCTTGAGCCTCCTTAGGAAGAGCTTGAAAATCATGTTGGGAACGATGATGTTATGTTCGATGTCTGCCACCAGCGATTGAATAAATCTCAGGTGTTCTATATTTTTATTGAGCAGGAATCTGTTGTGGATATTATATCCTATGCGGTTTGCGTACTTTTCCAGGAAAAAGATGTCGTGTTCGTTCATACCAGTATCGGGATAGACCTCCAGGAAACCCAGGCAGTTGTTTATATGCGTGTTTGGGAGTTGCTCACTCAGCATCTTCTTTCCGGGTATGGTCATGACGACACGGCCGTTTATTCGGTATGGCTTGCCCTGAGGCTGTATGTAATCGGGCAGACTGTCGTCAAAGATGCCCTGAGGCATGTCGGTACACGATACCAGGACAAACTCCATTGCCCTCTGATCTATAAGGTATAGCCTGGCATCAAGATCAAGAAAGACCTTCGGGATTGCAACGCACAAGAGGTAGATGTCCTCGGATTCGTCAAACTCCTGAGCCAGGTCAAAGAACGCCTTTAAGGCTACCGCCTGGGCATCCGAAAAGTCATACCTCTTGTAGTCTTCCTTCTTGCTCTCAATGCTCTCTATGATGTGTTTCAAGTCCGCCATAATCGCTCCATCGATGTTTTAGGTTAATATAACACCGATGTCTTTATTTGTCAACCGCGGCGCCCTGTGGCTGACTGGCCGGTTTGGACTCACCTGTGGTCTTGGACTCACCCGTGGTTTTTGATTCACCCGTAGTCTTTGATTCACTGGCGGTCTTATCGGTTGCAGGCGGTTTACCCTCTGATCTCTCCGATGCTACCCCGCTCTTTCTATCCTTTGAGGGGTAGTCTGTTACGTACCAGCCGTTGCCCTTTAATACAAACGAGGTGGCCGAGATCAGCTTCCTCATCTCCCCGCCACACTCAGGACAAACGCTGATCGGACAGTCATTAACCTTCTGCAATATCTCCTGAGTCCTATTGCACCTGGTACACTCAAACTCATATATGGGCATCTAACGAACCTCCAAATCTTAACATGATCTCATTTTAGAGCATCCTACCCCAAAAGGTCAAATGTTAGAGAGAATATAAAAAGGGGCATAAATTTTTCGTGGGTGACGATACATAAATTATGGGGTCACAAGGGGTCCGTGACCCCTTGCAGGGGAGGTCAAGGAGGGGGCGGAGCCGCCCTCCTTTTTTTTTCTCTTTTCTTCTAGTAGATGCTCCATTGGCTGGGGACGCCTGGGTCCACGTAGCCTCCGGAGTTGATCGTAGTGCCGTCCATAAACCACATGTATACGGCACCGGTTGAGCTGTTCTGCCAGAGCATGTCGTTCATGCCGTCGCCGTTGTAGTCTCCGGTTGCTTGCATACTCCAGTTGTTGGCATCGGAGGGGTGTTGTGTCATCGGCCCTGAGAGACTGGCTGTACCAGCCTTAGGCGTTACAAAGTTCGCACCCTTGATCGTTATGCCATCCATCAGCCAGATGACGTCCTGGGCTGTATTTACGTTGTGCAGGTAGATGTCGCTCTTGCCGTCGCCATTGTAGTCGGCGACCGCCTTGATCTGCCACTCCGCCGGTATCCCCTTGACGACGTAACCGCTGCCGTCCTGGATATTTGTCCCGTCCATCAGCCAGATGTAGACGTCGCCGTTTTTGCCCTGCCAGAGGATGTCGGCCTTGCCATCGCCGTTGAAGTCGCCAACCCCCTTGACCTGCCAGTCTGCCGGCATACCCTTGACCGCGTAACCTTGCGAGGCTATTGCGGCGCCATTCATCAGCCAGATGTAGACGGCTCCGGTTGTGGAATCCTGCCAAAGGACGTCGCTCTTGCCGTCTCCGTCAAAGTCCTCCGAAAGTTTGAGTTGCCAGTTGGATGGGATACCTCTAGCCACGTAGGAACCGGACTTTGCCGTGCCGCTGTCCATCAACCAGACGAAGACATCGCCTGTTGTTATGTCTTGCCAGAGCATGTCGGCCTTTCCGTCTCCGTCAAAGTCCTCCGCAGCCTTGACCTGCCAGTTGGCGGGGACATTGCGTGCTGCAAAGCTCGCGGACTTCTTTGCCGTGCCATCCATCAACCAGAGGGCTACGTCTCCAGTCGTGGAGTTCTGCCACAGGATGTCGCTCTTGCCATCGCCGGTGCCTTTCTTTGTTACGGTCAGCATGAGGCCCTTTGCCTTGAGGTTAAACGTCACGGCAGCCGTCCTGGACGCCGTCATCTTGAGCGTGCATACGTTTGCCGCAACGGTATCGCATCCCGACCAGGTGACAAAGTCCGAGGACATGTCGCCATCCGCCGTGAGGGTTACGGAGGTATTGAGGTCATAGTCCGCAGTGCCCTGGTTGCCGGTCCAGGCGATCGTGCCGGTTGAGGGCGTTATTGAACCGTTGCCGGTGCCCTGTTTGATAACTGTGAGGGTCTTTTTGGTTGCCGATTGACCGTCCTGTGTTACCGTGAAGGTCTGGCCCGCTATGGTCATCGTGCCGGAGCGATAGGTTGAGCCGGTATTGGCTGCCACGGTATACGCAACGGTGCCGTTGCCATTGCCGGAGCTGCCGGATGTTATCGTTATCCAGTCGTTGTTGCTTGTTGCGCTCCATGCGCATCCGGTGTTAGCTGTTATGCCTACGCTATCGTTGCCACCGGTTGACGTGAAGCTCTTGTTTGCGGGGGTCAACGTATAGACACAGGAGAGGTGATCCTGGAGCACGGTAAATGTCTGCCCCGCTATTGTGATTGTGCCGGTTCGCATGTCTGTTGTGTTGTTTGCGGTTACTGAGTACGCCACGGTGCCGTTGCCATTGCCGGAGCTGCCAGAGGTGATCGTTATCCAGGTGGTGTTGCTTGTCGCCGTCCATGCGCAGGAGTTATTTGGCACTGTTACGCCTACGTTATCGCTGCCGCCGGTTGATGGGAAGGTCTTGCTTGTTGGGGTTATTGTAGCGGTACAGTTTGGCGTTGGCGTGGGTGTTGGTGTGTGGGTAGGAGTGGGCGTTGGAGTAGGAGTAGGGGCTGGGGTCGGCGTGGGCGTTGGTGTCGGCGTTGGGGTAGGGATAGGGGGCGGCGTGGGAGTTGGTGTTGGAGTGGGGGTCGGAGTGGGAGTGAGCGTAGGGGTCGGCGTAGGAGTCGGTGTAGGTGTTGGAGTGGGTATCGGTGTGGAAGTAGGAGTTGGGACTGAACCGGAACGTACTGGCCAAACATAGTAGCTGTTGGTGCCCATGACGTCGCTGCCCATGTAGCCACCGCTCATGTGGACGTACCATGCGTTGGATGTATTGCCAGCGTAGGTAGTAGACGACCAGAAGACGTTCGACTGCACATTGGTAAATGGGTAACCAAATGGAATTGATGGGTCATACTTTGAGCAGTCAACCATGCTAAACAACTCTTTTCTGTTGGGTAATCGCCAGTCGGTGTAGCCAAGGTAGCCTGCAGCGTTTAAACAGGCCACATAACCCAACGATGCTTGCCATGTTATATTGCCGCCTGAGCATGAACCAACGGTTGGAGTGCCTGCATCTTTGGTCCAAACCAGCCCTGTCAGATTATCAGTTACGGTATTATTACCATTATCCGTAAACCTTAGGATTAGGCCACGATACGCCTTTCTTTAATGCTCCATCATCACCAGGGGCATATGTATAGATTTGGCCGGTAGACCAAATAGCCGAATTACCAAATGCCCCAGACTGTCCGGAACGTACTGGCCAAACATAGTGGCTGCCGGACTCGTAGTCGTAGCTCACGCCGCCATCGCCCATGATGACGTTCCGAGCGTAGGATGTATTGACAGCGAGGGTAGTAGACGACCAGTAGTAGGTTGATCGCACATTGGTAAATCCCTGCGAATTAAGCCATGTTGATGGGTTAGCCTGGCCATAGTTGACAAGGCTCTCAAGCTCGTTGATGTTTGGCAGCCGCCAGTCGGTATGGCCAAGGTAATTAGCCGTATTCAGGCAGGCCACGTAATCCAGCGCTCCCTGCCAGTTCATCGCTCCACCGGTGCAAGTGCCCACCTTTGGCGTACTGGCATCTGGCGTCCAGACCAACCCCGTGAGGTTGTCGTTGACCGTCTGGTCGCTGTTGACCGTAAATCGCGGGTTGGGCCAGGCCACGCCCACCCTGAGCGCGCCGTCGTCGCCCGTGGAGTAGCTCGTCGTCTGGCCGGTCTGCGGTAGGCTCACGGTGCCGGCGAAAAGACTCGTCACACCAGAGGCCGTTAACAAAAACACAGCTAAAGATAAAATCACGGCAATCCTCAAACACTGTTTCGTTACAAATTTTCCAGACATGTTCTTTCTCTCCTTAGAGTTTTTATGGTACAATTAATCATGAAGATATTCCTGATGCTTGTAGGTGTGCTGTTTTGCACTGTAGTCGCCGTTAGTTCGGGTCCGTTCTTTACTGCTCCAGGACACTCCTGGCTTACAGTCGCTGGGGCAGCCGATTCGTCATTCACCCAGGCGGACAGGGATCGGATGATTCGGATGGAAGATCGGATGACTCGGATGGAAGATGGCTTAAAGGCTACAAACCAAAGGCTCGACGATAACCTCAAGGCCATCAACCAGAGGATTGATGATAGCCTCAAGGCCATCAACCAGAGGTTCGATACCACCAACCAAAAGATCGACGACGGTCTCAAGGCCACCAACCAGAGGATTGATGATAGCATCAGGTCCATCAACCAGAAGTTAGACGATAACAGAGGACTGATGTATGTACTACTTAGTGGAATGTTTATTCTTGTCGGGTTTATCTTATGGGACAGACGAACCACCCTGGCCCCTGTGGTAAGAACCACCAGGGAGCTTGAAGATCGTACAGAGAAACTGGTACTCGCGATTAAAGAAAAAGCCGAGAAAGACCCCGAGTTGAAAGAGGCCTTAAGACACGCTGGGTTGTTGTAACCGCGCCAGGCCTTGCTTGCATTGCCAAGGCTACCACCACGCGGCATATAATCTCTCGGCCACACTAAAAAATCCTCATTGTTCTTTACCACTCCAGGTCGCACCTGGTTCACATTCTTTAACGACATCACAACATTACCTTAACAATCATTATAAACCGGCATTACGATTAATGCAATATGCTATTTACCATATATTCCTATATAATTTAGAATATAGGGGGTTGTCGGCAACCAGGATTAGCCGCCTTGAAGGGGGTGCGCCCCCCCGGCATATAAAGGGTCAGCAACCCTTGGCTCAATTGGGTCACGGACCACTTGACCCCTTAATGCTACCAGTTATAATTATGTTCGTGTACGTAAATTTATTTTTTTGTCTTTCATTTTTCTCCCCTTGTAGGGTATAATATAGTCATGAATACGACAATAGATACGTTAGATATATATGAACATCTTAAAGACGCAAACCTCGATAATAAAGCGGCCAAAGGGATCGCCGAGGTATTTAGGAATATCGCCGAATCTTCGTTAGCCACAAAGGCGGATTTAGAAAAATACCAGGCAGCCATAAATGCAGATTTAGAGAAATTCCGAGTAGAAATAAAGGCGGATGTGGAAAGATATCAGGCAGCCATGAAGGCGGATTTAGAAAGATATCAGGCAGCCATAAAAGCAGATTTAGATAGATTTAGAGTAGAAATAAATGCGGAGATCGAGAAATCCCGATTAGAAGCAAGGACAGACATAGAAAAGTTCCGATTAGAGACAAAGGCTGAATTTGAAAAAGTACGAGCGGAGATTGAGCGCTCAAAAGTGGATACTATCAAATGGGTAGCTGCGATGTTGGCAGCACAGGCCGGCATCATCACAGCTATGGTTAGACTTTTTTCGCACTGATTCATTATACGGCAATCCTTCCCAGCAACTGTAAGGGGCGAATCTGACCCAGCGACCGTAGGGGTGCGGGCCGCACGGGCAATAAGGAGCGAATCTGATTCAATACACTCCTTATACTTTTATCGTATCAGTATAATTCACAAAGACTATTGAAATGTGCTATAATTAATAATACAGATAAATAACAAAGGGGGACACACTATATTGGGGCAACAACAAGGACAGGGATTAAAGCCAACACGGCCTATTGCCATACAGGTGGGCGATAGATATTATGATATAAGCGCCACAGAAACGGCAACAGAGGCCGACGCAGGGCAAGAGGCAGTACCGGTAACGGTGGAATCACCCCAGGGGCTGAGTATCTATCGGCACAGCGCCTCGCACATAATGGCTCATGCCGTCAAGGAGCTGTTTCCTGATGCTAAGGTGACCATAGGGCCTGCCACCGAGGATGGCTTCTACTACGACTTTGACATAGAAAACCCTTTTACACCCGAAGACCTCGTCAAGATCGAAAAGAAGATGAGCCAGATAATCAAAAGGAATAACAAGTTTGTCAGAAAGGTCATCACCAAGGACGAGGCCATACGACTCTTTAGGGATATGGGTGAGGTCTATAAGGTTGAGATCATAGAGGATATCGAGGATGACGTCGTAAGCCTCTATGAGGAAGGCGGGTTTGTAGACCTGTGTCGTGGGCCTCACGTGCCATCAACCGGTGTGATAGCCGCTTTTAAGCTACTTAAGACGGCCGGGGCGTACTGGCGGGGCAGCGAAAAAAACAAGATGCTACAAAGGGTCTACGGCACCGCCTTTGCCACCGAGCCTCAACTCAAGGACTACCTGGACTTCCTTGAGGAGGTGAAAAAGCGCGACCACCGCAAGATCGGCAAAGAGCTTGACCTCTTCAGCATAAACGAGGAGATCGGCCCGGGGCTGATCCTCTGGCATCCCAACGGTGCAATAATCCGAATGGCCATCGAGGACTTCTGGCGCGATGAACACATAAAGGCCAACTACAGCATCCTCTACACACCTCACATCGCCAAGTTAAACCTCTGGCAGAAGAGCGGACACCTCGACTTCTACAAGGAAAACATGTACACACCAATGGAGATCGAGGGGGCCGACTATGAGATCAAACCGATGAACTGCCCTTTCCACCTGGCCATCTACAAGAGCGCCCTGCGCAGCTACAGGGACCTCCCCATTCGGTATGCCGAGCTGGGTACGGTCTACAGGTATGAGCGCTCCGGCGTCCTGCACGGGTTGATGCGCGTAAGGGGCTTTACACAGGATGACGCCCACATCTTCTGCCGTATCGACCAGATAGAGGACGAAATACTCAATGTCCTCGATTTTACATTGTTTGTCCTAAAGACCTTTGGCTTTGAACAGTTTGATATCTACCTCTCGACAAGGCCGGAGAAATTCGTCGGAAGCCTGGAAAACTGGGATATCTCCACGGAGGCCTTAAAGAAGGCCTTGACGACAAAACAACTGAACTACGAAATAGACCCCGGCGAGGGAGTCTTCTATGGCCCAAAGATAGACATAAAGGTCAAGGATTCACTGAACCGTCAGTGGCAGTGCAGCACCATACAGGTGGACTTCAATAACCCCGAGCGTTTCGACATAACCTACCGCGGCTCGGATGACTTGTCACACATGCCGATTATGATACACAGGGCGTTGATGGGCTCCCTGGAGCGGTTCTTCGGCGTGTTGATCGAGCACTACAGCGGGGCATTTCCGTTGTGGTTGTCGCCAGTGCAGTTGTCGATCCTGACCATTTCGGAGAGGCACACCGGTTTTGCCCAGGAGTTGGTGGATTTCTTCAAGAGGGACGGTATCAGGGTTGATGCTGACTTCGGTGACGAAAAAATAGGCTACAAGATAAGACAGGCCTCCATGAAAAAGGTGCCATACACGGTACTCATCGGTGATAAAGAGGCACAAACAGCCACTCTAACAGTCAGGAAGAGAAACGGTGAAAATATCGTTTTCAATACCAGAGAAGAACTACTTGATTTCTTGAGAAAAGAGATCAATAATAAACTATAGGGATTAAGGAGGTAAAGTTATAAATAAAAAGATTAGAATAAACGATCAGATAAAGGTGCCGCAGATCAGATTAATCGACGTAGAGGGTGAACAGCTTGGCATCGTAAACATAAGGGATGCCATAAGATCGGCCGCAGAGAAAGGGCTTGACCTCGTTGAGGTTGCCCCGGCAGCCAATCCCCCCGTATGCCGAATCATGGATTTCGGCAAGTACAAATATCAGTTAAGCAAGAAACATACGCACAGAAAGACTATCGACGTCAAAGAGGTAAAGATACGACCAAGGATATCAGAACACGACCTGGAGAGAAAGATCAACCAACTTATTACCTTCCTGACCGAAGGTGATAAGGCAAAGGTCTCCATGTTCTTCCGCGGCAGAGAGATCGTCAGACCCGAACAGGGGATGGTGGTCTTTGACAAGATAATAGAAAAACTTCAAGGTAACTACAACATAGAGGTCAAACCCAAGCTCGACGGTAAGAGCATGATCATGGTGGTTGCGCCCAAATAGAGCGCCAAATAGAGCTATGGTTAGCGCCAGGGCTGATGCCAGCAAATACTTAAGCCAAAGCTGAATACCAAAGCTTAATAATTGTGTTGCCAAAGATCAAGTGTTTCGTTTAAACTATACGCACTATATAGGCAACGGATAGCGCTATAACAAATACAGGAGGATACAGTGCCGAAACTAAAGACCCATAGAGGGGCTGAAAAAAGGTTCAGAAAGACCGCAACAGGTAAGTTCAAGAGAAACAGGGCATACAAAAGCCACCTGATGACCGGTAAACCCTCAAAAAGGACACACAGGTTAAGAACAGGAGTCATTGTCGATAAGACAAACGAAAATGCCGTAAAAAGAATGCTGCCTTATGCTTAATTAACTCAGGTTATGCGGGGAAACGATATTTTGCCGTAAAAGTGACAGCAGTTGTACTGTGAAATAATTGATCAGTGCGCTCCCTACGGTCAGATTGATCGATTTCGTTCCCTTACCATCGCTAATGAGGTCAAGGGAAGGGGTGAGGCACCCCGGCCACAAAGAAGTCCCCTTGTTGGTGGGTCTGAGGGAGGCAGGAGTGTCCTGCAGCAGGAAAGAACCAGGAACGTCCTGGAGCGATAAAGAAGCAAAGCCCTCACTTCTTAATATATTCGCCACTTAGGGTTGAACTACTCTATTTTATTTATTCACGTAGGATGCAAGACGACGATTTAAAGATTAGGAGGAAATTATAGATGCCAAGAGCAAAAGGCGGTTTTAAGACAAGACGCAGGAGAAATAAGGTACTAGACAAGGCAAGCGGTTACTATGGCGGCAAGAGCAGACTCTACAGGGTGGCGGCTGAGGCCGTAGACCATGCCCTCTTACATGCCTATAACGACAGAAAGAGAAAGAAACGTGAGTTCAGGAGACTATGGATCATCAGGATAAATGCCGCCCTAAGGGCCATTGGCATGAACTACAGTCAGTTCATGGGCGCCCTGAAGAAGGCCAACATCCTGCTCGACAGACGCGCCCTGGCCGAGCTGGCATTTAGCAACCTGGCTGCCTTTAACGAGATAGCAAATACGGTCAAGGCTGCCGCAGCATAGCCAGTGGAAACCAACGAACAAGGATACACGTCGCTTAATGACCGTTTCCTGGAGGAATTAGGCCTTATTAAAAATACCGCCGAGCTAATCACCCTCAGAGCCAGATATATCGGCAAGAACGGCTATGTAACGGCTGCGCTTAAGACGCTCGTGGGGTTGCCCCCGGAGTTGCGCGGCAATGTCGGCAGGTTGATAAATGAGGATAAAAACCTCATTACCTCGGCGTTAAAGGAAAAAGAGGAAGAGCTAAAAAAACTGGAGATCAGCAGGAAGATCACCTCCAGCAAGATAGATATAACCCTGCCGGGATATTACAAGAAGGCAGGGGGCAGACACCCGGTGAGCATCGTGATGAGGGAGGTCATTGACGTGTTTGTCTCAATGGGGTTCTCCATTGAAGACGGCCCGGAGGTAGAGACCGATTACTACAACTTCGAGGCCCTGAACATGCCCAAAGACCACCCGGCCAGGGATATGCAAGACACCTTTTACATCAACACGGATTATGTCAACACAGGGACGCCTTCTGCCCACAACGCCGGCAATACGGAAGGCGACGTCCTGTTACGCACACACACCTCCGCCGTGCAGATTCGAGTGATGCAGCGCGAGGTGGCCAAGAGCAAGGAGATGCAGCGCAGCGCCCCCCCACTGAGGTTCATCGCCCCGGGAAAGGTCTACCGCCGCGACTCCGACATAACTCACACGCCGCTGTTTCACCAGATCGAGGGGCTGATGGTCGATACCGATATATCATTCGCCAACCTCAAGGCCGTCCTGGAGGGTTTTTTGCAACTTGTCTTTGACCGGAGGCTGCCGGTGAGGTTCAGACCCAGCTTCTTTCCATTTACCGAACCATCCACGGAGGTCGATATCGGATGCTTCTTCTGTAAACAAACGGGATGTCGCATATGCAAGGGCACAGGGTGGATTGAGATTCTAGGGGCGGGTATGGTCAATCCAAAGGTGTTTCAGATGGTTGGATACGACCCGGAGCACTATTGCGGCTTTGCCTTTGGTATGGGGATAGAGCGGATCACTATGTTAAAGTATGGAATTGACGACATAAGGCTCTTTTACGAGGGAGACCTCCGGTTTTTGCGGCAATTTTAGATTAACCACAACTATATCGTTTTAGGGAATAACTATTATGCTTCTTTCGCTACAATGGCTGTCTGATTTTATCGATTTGCCCGAGGAACTGACCAGGGAATTGACCAGGGAACCGGCAAGGATTGCCGATATGCTTACAATGTCCGGACATGAGGTCGAGGCAGTGGAGGACGTTGAAGGGTCGATCGTGCTCGATATTAACATAACACCCAACAGGGCTGACTGCCTCAGCGTTGTTGGCATCGCGCGCGAGCTCGCAGCAATAATCCAGAGCCGCTCCTTACAGTCGCTGGGTCAGAGCCAGGCGCTGGGAGGGGTGATGCTGAAGGGATATGCACCCAGCGATATCACCGATGAACAGGAATCTGACATAACCGTTAAAATCCAGGCCCCTCACCTGTGCTACAGGTATACGGGGAGGGTTATCCGCGGCATACGTGTATCGGAATCGATGGAGTGCATCAGGAAAAGGCTCCGACTATCCGGTGTGCGCTCGATAAACAACGTCGTGGATATCACCAATTATGTTATGCTTGAGAGGGGACAGCCGCTGCACGCCTTTGACCTCTCCACCCTAAGCGGCAGGTGTATCAGTATCAGGGCGCTCTCCAGAGACGTCCGATTTCACACACTGGACGGGGTTGAGAGAGACATAGCTACGGGAACCCTGATGGTCTGCGACAAGAAAGGCCCCATTGCCGTTGCCGGTGTCATGGGAGGGCTAAACACCGAGGTCTCGGAGACAACTACGGATATATTTCTTGAGAGCGCCTGCTTTAATCCCACCTCCGTGCGCAAGACCTCAAAGACGCTGAATCTCAAATCCGAGTCCTCTTACAGGTTCGAGAGAGGGGTCGATATAGAAGGCGTCCCCACAGCCCTCGACATGGCGGCGCTCTTGATCACAGGGCTATACGGTGGAAGACTCTCCAAGATGATTGACGTCTATCCGGAGAGATTTGTACCGCGTGAGATATCCCTGACAACCAGGAAACTCAACAAGGTCATTGGCATAGAGATCGGACAGGATGAGGTCGAGGCGATATTTAAATGCCTCCACTTTGACCTCAGGAGGGAAGAGGACAGATTTATCGTTACCCCGCCGTCGTACAGGGGGGATATCGAGATGGATGCCGACCTCATAGAGGAGGTCGTCAGGTTGTACGGCTACGAAAAGATAACACCCAAGATGCCCCATACCCCACTTGCAATGAACAAGAAAAACAAGTGGCTGGAAAAGATCGATCTCCTCAAGGACACAATGAGACATGCCGGCTTTACCGAGACCATAAACTATAGCTTTACCTCAGCCGATGCCTTGGATATATTAACTCCCCCCGGGCAATCCCCAAACAGCGTTATCCCCAGCGACTGTAAGGGTGCGGGCAGCACGGACAATAAGGGGCGAATCCGACCCAGCGACTGTAAGGAGCGAATCCGAATAAAGAACCCCCTTAGCTCAGACCAGGCGCTGTTGAGGACGTCCCTCGTGTCCTCGCTTATACAGAACTTCCTCTACAACCTAAATCATGGTCTTAGGGATGTGCACATATATGAAACAGGCACCGTGTTTCTCAACCAGGGTGGTAAACTCCCCCTGGAGAGACCCAAGCTGGGCGCCCTGGCCTACTACGGGGATGCCAATAGGCTCTGGAGGGAAGGAGCAGAGCTGTTCTTTCAGATGAAGGGCGTGGTTGAAGGCATATTAGATAAGTTGTTTATTACCCAATATGAGTTGATACCATCAAAGGAGTCTTTCCTGATGCCTGGGCTGGCTCTGGATATCTGGCTAAAAAACTTCGAGCAGCCATGCGGTTACGTGGGTATGTTATCCACTGAGGTCATAAATAGACTGGACATCAATACGAGTATTGCACAGGTGGCGGTCATGGAGGTGGACCTGGAGGCGCTCTTTATGACCATCTCTGAGGTAATAATGAATAAACCCCTGCTCAAATACCCTTTCATTGAACGAGACATATCATTGGTGGTTGACAACAATATCACGGCAGACTCAATAATCAAGCTGATAAAGGCTTATCCTGATCGACTTATTGAATCCTCAGAGGTCTTTGACTACTACACAGGAAGCAATCTGCCGGAGGACAAAAAGAGCCTCGCCTTCCACGTTATATACAGGGCAGCCGACAGAACCCTCACTGACAGAGAGATTGACACATTGCACCGCAATCTTGTAGACTATCTGATGAAAAAGACACTTGGTACCTTGCGTTAAGGCGTTTAGAGAATAAAACTTAAAGATTGATAAAACAAAGGATATAGAGGGGTAATAAATGAACAAGACTAGTAAATCTGAAAAAATACCAGAGCAGATGCAGGCTTTACATGATCGCATCGCAGGGCTTATTGACGACTATTGCTCAAAAAACCTAAATGCTGAATATGCAAGGTTGGCAAAAAATGCCGTTGCTACGCTGTGTTGTACTGACCCGTCTCCTTTAGCGAAAGGTCATATTAACACGTGGGCCTGTGCAATTATTTATACCCTGTGCACTATTAACCGTTTGTTTGAAGACGAACAGGAGCTGCATATAAATACCTCAGACCTCTGTAGTTACTTTGAGATAAGTACAAACACTGCTTTAAATAAATCCAATGTGGTTAAAGATACCTTGCAGATAGATGATAATGACCCAAACTGGTGTTTAAAAATTAAGCCCGATGTTAAACCCGATATTAAGCCTAATAATAAACCTGAGATTAAGCCTGAGGTCAAAACTGAGGTTAAGCCCGATATTAAGCCTGAGGTTAAATCTGAGATTAAATCTGTGGAGACACCGGTAGACAAGAAAGAATTAAAAAGGGGTAAGACTAAGGATCGCAGCGCTAAGAAAGATGATATTAAGGTGGGTGACTGTGTAAAGGTCAAAAAAGGGGTCTCGGACCCGGACTTTGCTGATTCCTCAATTGAAGGATGGCATGGCAGGATCATAGATTTCGTAAAGACAGACGACAGTGAGGTAGACAAGGACAATCCCGTGATTGATATAGAGTGGGACAGCATTACCCTAAGAGGGATGACCGACGACTATATTGATAAGTGCGAGGAGGATGACCTCGATTGCTTGTCAATGTATCTGCGTCTGTGTGACGTAGAGAGAGTTAAGCCAAGGGATACCGCATATGACGTTAAAGAAGCACAAGAAGAAATACATAAGTATTTAGATGAGGCCGTCGTCGCAAATGTGCCCAATGAACAAGACAAAAGGATACGGGAAATACTTGGCGATAATGATATAACGGTCAGTGAGGAAACGCTGGCCTGTTACCTTGATTACCTGGAAAAAAACATTGCACCCCCATGTCAACTCACAGGAAAAGAGCCCTTTGGATGGGAAGAACCCTATTATCTGTTTGGTCATGGTAAGAAGAGAGAATATGATAAATTAAGAAAGACCAGACCCTCTCACAACGATACATTTAAGTTTATCAAAATGGAGAGAGAGTTAAGCATAGAAGATGGGATATTTGTAAAGGTCCAGAGGCTGTCCGATGACAAGAAGTTTGTACTTCCACTGTCATCTCTCAAGGTAACTATCGATAAATCACCTAACTATAAACTAATAGATGACTATAGTTACTGGTTTGTAAACAACTGATGATGTGTTGTTTTACGTAGCTACCCCTAACGTTTTCTTACGACTGTAAGCAGTGGCAACTGATCCCTTAAACCGCATGGTTCTGTTATGAGTCTGGGTTGTTTATATTGTATTGCCGATGCTGGATAGACATACAGAAGGAGAGGACTAATGTTTTTTGGCAGATCAACATGAGGATATGTTTCTTTCGACACTCGCTGCTAAGTCGTGGCGGGGACAAGATGGTCGTAGAGCATGCCAATTACCTGGTGAGTCAGGGGCATGACGTCACCATCGTCACCAACGTCCTGGACACCGTCTTTGAGGTCAAGGCCAGGATACACAGGATATCCAGGCTCCATAATAGGGCAATCACCATCCTGAAGGCACTATCGTTTGCCAAGCCCTGTGATGTCATCATCGCGGACATCGTCATGATGGTGTTCTTTCTATCGTTTAAAAACCGCAAGAGGCTTGTGTGTTTTGCGCAGGACTATGACGAGTCCTATTACAAAGGCACACCTATGAAGCTGCTCATAAGGGCGGCGTATTTTTACTGTCTGCGCGTACTGAGGCTCCCCGCGATATCGGTGTCTGAGGCCTTGGGGCAGTTGCTTGCGAGGCGCTTTAAGGCCGATGTCCACGTGGTGGCAAACGGCGTGGATACGGGCGTGTTTTATCCCGATCCGGAGTACATGTCCCTCAAGGATGGTCGCCCTGTGGTACTGGTGTTTGGACGCAGCGACTATCGGAAGGGGTTTGACCTGGCCATACGGGTATTGGGGCGATTTAAGGCAGAGATCGATTCGGGGACATTGGCGGTCTGGTCGGTGGGGGAGGAGTTGAGCACGCCATTTAAGATGCGGCGGTTTGGTTTTGTGACGCCCGATCGGTTGCGTAAGATACTCTCGGCGTCGGATGTGTTGTTGTATCCGTCCCGTCATGAGGGGTTGCCGTTGTTTGTGCTTGAGGCGTTGGCGTGTGGCTGTCCCATAGTGACGACAGAGGCGGTGAGCATCCTCACCAATGCCCTGGATGGCGTTGTGTGTCCAGTTGAGGGTGTTGAGTGTCTGGCAAAGGGGCTCCGCAGCGTCTTAAATGACAGGAAGTTCCAGTCCGGTCTTATTGTCCGCGGACTTGCCACAGCAAAAAAGTACACACTCTCAAACTGCAAGAGGCTCTTCGAGGAGTGCATCCTGGCCTTGTTTGAGAAATAAAGGGGAGGGGTGAGGTACCCCGGCCACGAAGAAGTCCCCTTGACCCCATAATAACCTTGTTCATATGTTTATTTAGAAAAACGTGATTTCGTCCTCTTTGGTGTCATCGGGCTTAACGGTTACTTCACCCTTGTGTGTATCGTTTTTATGCGTGGTTTTTCCAATTACCTTGTGGTGGATGTCACGCTGTTTCTTCATCACGTAATAGCTGAATATCTTATCGACATCAAATTGTGAGATGGCACAATCTATCTCACAATGGTTATCTCCCTTTTGGAAACACTCCTTAAGGTTTACCACATACTCGTCAATATCCGCCATGCCGTGGGTGATCAGCTCTATCTGCTGTCGTGTTATATCCTGAAACTGGACGTTTACGAGGGCGTCGATTATCTTATCCGAGATGACCTTACTGCTGCCGCCTACCCTCTGTAGTATATCCTTGTTGAGGTTGTTGACCATCTTGTATCCCTCACCCATCTTCAGGAGTTGTGCCTCAATGGATTTTAAGAATGCGGCCTCGTCATGTTGGTGTTTTTTGTCTAGTTTTATGGCAAAGTTGCCTTGAATCTGCCTTGCCATTGCGGTTATGGCGTTTCCTATTTCGGTTGCGGCCTTTTCAGAGTGGGAGGAGAGTTTGCGCACCTCATCGGCGACGACGGCAAAACCACGCCCTGACTCACCGGCGCGGGCTGCCTCTATGGCTGCGTTTAAGGCCAGGAGGTTCGTCTGGTCGCTTATATCCTTCATCATCTGAACCAGGGACTGCATAGCGTTGGCGCTCTTTACCAGCTCCTCAACGAGGTGACCATCCTTATCCAGCTCTGTCAGACGCCTCTCTATGTAATTGTATAACACAGCGGAGGCCTCCTCGTTCTTTTCTATCGTTGTGTTTGACTGCCTGGCCAGAGACTCGCTCTCATCGTGCAGGGATGTCAGCGTACTAACCAGCTCGCCCATGGAATCGTCTGTCTCCTTGAGCTTATGGATGATGCCGTGAGCGGCTGCCTCGGTCTCCTCCACCACGTTTGTCAGGTGTGCCGATGTGAGCTTGTTAAACTTGCTTAACAAGTCGCAAAATGCAAGGATGGTCTCGCTCCTCCTTTGATCGACCCCATCCTTATAGCACATGGTGAGTACTGCCAGCCTGTCCTTGTCAGACAATTGTGCGGGTGATCTTCCGAGCCTCCTTAGCATAACCAGATACAGCAGCACAATTACAGAAATACCCCCTGCCAGGCGCACAAAAAACGCTACAGTCCAGCCCCTATCTGTCAGAAAATACTCACCAACAGAGGCCAGAACAATAAACAAAAACGCTATCCCTAAGTATAAGCGTCTGAGACCACCCCTCTCAAAGAAAAATAATTCGTTTGCTCCCATATATTCGGTTAATTATAACACACTTGTTTATAAAAAAGGGATAATCGACATGGTAAGAATTTTGGTGCGTTGGTTCAGGTATACAATTGAGATAAACATGTGCCGTGAACAAGAATAGAAGGGGTCAAGGGGGCTGGCCCCCTTGCAGGGGAGGTCTGAGGAGGGGGCGGCCAGGCGTCCCTCCTTCTTCTTTTTTCTTTTAGTAGCGTTCAAAGTCGCTGTCTTTTGGACTTTCTCTGTCTTTATCGGCAATATTGAGGTTAATCCCTGTTGGTCTCCTGTAATCGGATTTCACAGAGGATTGCCCTCTTTGTCCCTTGGGCTCTGCGCGTCTTTCGCTGCCTATGAGCCTTGGCTCCGTTGCCCTGCGTTCTTGCCTCTTCCTGGGAGGGGCTGTCCTCTGCGGATGTGTGTCTTCTATAGCGAGCTTGAAGAAGCCGATGGTGTCTTGCATGTGCTCTGCCTGGGATGATAACTCATCCGATGTAGTAGACATCTCCTCTGCGGCGGCGGCGTTGTGCTGGATCACCTGGTCTAGCTGCTGGATGGCCTTGTTGATCTGATCCGTGCCTGAGTTCTGTTCGGCGCTGGAGGAGCTTATCTCCTGCACCAGCTCGGAGGTCTTCTGGATGTCGGGCACGAGGGCCTTTAACATCTCGCCGGCCCGCTCTGAGACCCCTACGCTTGAGGCAACAATGCTGTTGATCTCAGAGGCTGCGGACTGACTCCTGCCCGCGAGCTCACGCACCTCGGAGGCCACAACGGCAAAGCCCTTACCGTGCTCACCGGCACGGGCTGCCTCTATGGCCGCGTTTAAGGCCAAGAGGTTGGTCTGCCTGGCTATATCTTCAATGATGGTTGTCTTTTCGGCTATATCCTTCATGGCCTTTAGGGTCTGCTGGACGACCTCGCCACTGTCCCTGGCGCTTTGGGCCGACTTGGCGGCGAGCTTTTCTGTGTGAAGCGCGTTGTCGGCGTTGCTCTTTATGCTGGCCGACATCTGCTCCATCGAGGAGGAGACCTCCTCTGCCGCCGCGGCCTGTTCGCTGGCCCCTTGGGAGAGCCCTTGCGCGGCGCTGCTTAATTGCAGGCTGCCACTTGCCACCTCATCTGCCGTCGATTGGATATTTGACACCACGTCTTTGAGCCTTGCGATCATCTGTGACAGCGCCTGCATCAGCTTGTCCTTCTCCGAGCGTTCCTTTGCCTCGAGCTCGAGGTTGCCCCTTGATAGCTCCTGGGCCAGTGACGTTATCAGTACCTCTGCCTCTATCAGGACGTTTAGGTTGTTCTTGATGTCGTTGAACTCGCCCTTGTATGCATCTGTTATCTTTGGCGGGATGTCCCCCTTGCTTATAAGGTCTATATAATTGGCGGCAAATTTTAACGGGCCAATAACGGCGTCAAGGGTGTTGTTGATCCCGGCGACTATCTCTCTGTAGCCCCCGTGAAACAGGTCAACGTTACCCCTGACGCTTAACTTCCCATTGACGGCCGCCTCTGTGAGCCTTGCACACTCCGCGATCAGCCCCTTGAGGGTATCCGTGACCTTAAGCATACTCATAGAGATGTCGTTGAACTCACCCTTGTATGTCTCTGTTATCTTTGGCTGGATGTCCCCCTTGCTTATAAGGTCTATATAATTGGCGGCAAATTTTAACGGGCCAATAACGGCGTCAAGGGTGTTGTTGATCCCGGCGACTATCTCTCTGTAGCCCCCGTGAAACAGGTCAACGTTACCCCTGACGCTTAACTTCCCATTGACGGCCGCCTCTGTGAGCCTCGCGGACTGTGCGATCAGCCCCTTGAGGGTATCCGTGACCTTGACCATGCTCAGGGAGAGGATGTCCTTGTCGGATTTTGGCTTTATGACAACCGATAGCTCCCCCTCGCTTATCTTCTCAGCGACTGCAGCCGCCTCCCTGATATTGTCTATGACGCCCTGAAACGCCCTGGCAAGCACACCCACCTCGTCCTTTGTGTCAACATCAACCACGACATCCACATCGCCGAGGGCCAGGCTGTCCGCTGCCATAGCCATCTTCTTAACAGGCACGGAGATTATCCGCGCGATGAAGATTCCAAGCAATATCGCTATGATCACACCGCTGACGGTAAATATAATGATCGTCCTGCTTATAGCGTGCGCCAGGGCATTGTTCTTATCCGCCGCATCTTTGGCCGTTTTGGTGTTGTGATCGACGATCTTGTCAATGATCGGATACACCGCCCTTTCTGCCTTTGCCCCTTCACTGATAATCAGTTCTTTTAACTGAGGTATTTTATCGGCGTGTGCCAATTCAAGCATCTTATCAAGTTCAACCAAATATATCTTGTAGGCGTCCGTCAATTCCTTGTAAAGGGCACGGTCATCATCGGATGCGAGCGTCTTTTTAAATGCCTCAATACTGGCGTCTACCACCTCCCTGTCACCCTTGATGACAGAGAAATAGTGCTGGCGTTCAGCCTCAGTGTCGTTGATGAGGAACGCCCTCATATTGGTGCGAAGACTCTGGAATTTTGAACCCGTCTTTGACATGTGGGCAATGGCAAGGGTCCCCTCCTCGTAGAGCTTCATATCCGCCTCGCTAATCTTCATAAGGTTTGCAATGCCTACATATCCCACTACCGCCGTGACAACCGATACCAGGATAAAACTCAATATCAGCTTTGTTCCGATCCTTTGGTTATAGAACCATTTCATGTGTGAACCTCCTGAAAAATCTTAGTTGTTAAGTAATATCATCAATTATCATACCATAATATCTACCGTAAGTAAACGCCGTTCTTTAAAGATTGCATCCTGTTTTGGCAGTGTGTCATCTTAACAATATGTTAACCTCCTGCACTAGCTGCGCAGCATTACGGGGTCAAGGGGTCTGAGGGGGCAGGAGCGTGCCTGCAGCAACAAAGAAGGCAAAGCCTCCCTTTTTCTTTCTTCTTTTTTTTTATGCGTTGAATTTTCCAAAAATGCTATAATATTAAAGCATGAGGGTATTGAGGCACTTCAACTTGTTAAACGTTAGCCTTATCGTATTGCTTGTAATGGCAGGGATGCACGAGCGGGAGCTTTACAGGCAAAAGCCTGTCGTAAGGGTTGCGATGAAGAAGGTTGAGCCTTTAAAACATGAAGACGTGAAGATAATGGAGGGGCAGAAACTCGCGGACAGGGGCAGCTATATGCTTATAACGGACAAGAACCTGTTTCACCAGGACAGGAAGCTGGTCTTACCCCCCAAGACGCCGGAGGTTGCCATCCCCCCGCCAGATTTCACAGTGTATGGGATATTGATGTACCCTAACGCCACAACTGTTTATGTAGAGGATAAGAAAAATCCCTACAGCACACCGGGCAGAGGGACACGACAGAGGAGACTCCACCAGGGAGATACAATCAGCGGCTATACGTTACAGACCATAACCCCTGAGTATGTTGAGTTCGTCAGCGGGGAAAAGACCTTAAGGTATATGGTCGTAGACCACTCTAAGAATAAACCCCGTGCAGGTATACCACCTGCAACGCCAAAGGGTGCTCCACCACAGGGCAATCCACCACCGGGGGCGCCTCCTGGGATGGTTACACCTCCTGGGATGCCTCCAATACCAATGCCACCTATGCCAGGACATTAGAGTTGTGGTATAATATTGATCGGTTCGTTTCCTACGGTCACAGGAAGGCAAATAAAATAATAGAAGGCATGTATAAATGGATATGGAACAAGAAGCAAACGAGTTTGAGGTTTTTGGTTTTAGTAAGAACATACTAAAGGGGGTCATAGAGGCTGGCTATAAGGTGCCATCCCCGATCCAGGAGAAGGCGATACCGGTGATCCTTCAGGGCCGCGACGTAATAGCGCAGGCTCAGACGGGCACCGGTAAAACGGCAGCCTTTGGGTTGCCGGCGATGCAGATGGTCAACTACACGGGAGAGGTTGAGATACTGGTGATAATCCCCACACGTGAGCTTGCCTCCCAGGTCAGCGACGAGTTGTATCGTCTGGGGCGTTTTGCCTCAATCCAGACAGTAGCAGTATACGGGGGGCAATCCATAAGCAGGCAGGTGGATTTAATCAACAGAGGGGCACAGGTGGTTACGGCAACCCCCGGCAGACTGCTGGACCATCTCAGGAGCAAACGCTTAAAGGGCTTCAACCCCAGCATAGTCGTCCTCGATGAGGCCGATGAGATGCTGGATATGGGCTTTATAGAGGACATAGAGGCCATCTTTGAGTATCTGCCCAAAAAGCGTCAGACGCTGCTCTTTTCGGCAACCGTACCTCCAGTCATAGCCAGGCTGGCGCGGTCAATCCTCAACGACCCGGTAACCATCGACGTCACACCAAAGGACCTGGCAACACCCACCGATATCGAGCAGCGCTACTACGTAATAGATGAGCGCGAGCGTGAGGAGGCCCTTGTCAGGCTCATAGACACGGAGGCCCCAGCCAAGGCGCTCATCTTCTGCCGCACCAAGAAGGAGACCGATATCCTGTCAACGACTATGATATCGCGCGGCTACTCCGCAAAGGCGCTGCATGGGGATATGGAACAGTTTCAGCGAAACACCACCATGGACAACTTCAAGCGTGGACGCGTCGATATGCTGATCGCAACCGACGTGGCAGCCAGGGGGCTTGACATCACGGACGTCTCACACGTGTTTAACTACCACATCCCCTTTGACCCCGGCAGTTATGTGCATCGCATCGGACGCACGGGGCGGGCAGGCAAGAAGGGTATAGCCATCACGCTGGTTACACCGCTGGAGTTTAAGGAACTGACCCGCATTATGGAATTCTCCGGCGCCCCGATCGTCTATGAGGAGGTGCCAACCATCACCCAGGCCATGAGGCGTCATCAAAACACCCTCGTAACCAACCTGACCCGAGAGCATATAGCCGAGGAGTCCGTTGAGATCATACAACGCCTCTCAGAGGAGATGGACTGCACACAGATCGCCTGCAAGGCCATCTCTATGCTCCTGGACAAACAAAAGGTGGCAGGACCAAACAGGATAGGCCTCACCACCAGAGAGGTCGAACGCATCATGCACAGGACAACGGCAAGGCAGAAGGCCCCAAAGAGAATACCATCGAGGATCCCAGCCCGTAGAAAGAGATTCTAACTATCAACATAAAAACCTCTGCCTATGGAGATATTCTTCAGGAAGGAAAAAATAGCTAAAACAATGAACTCACATGCAGAAATGGTAAAAACATTTGGTGAAAGCAACGCGATATTCATTGAGAGAAGGATGCAGGTGTTAAGGGCAGCCTTATCACTTGCCGAAGTACCTCATACGCCTCCTGAAAGGCGGCATGAATTGACAGGCAAGATGAAAGGGCTTTTTGCGGTGGACGCAAAACACCCCAAGAGGATTGTCTTTGCCCCATATCATAACCCCATCCCTAAAAAGGATGATGGGGGGATAGACCTCGAACGAATTACATCAATAGAAATAGTTGATGTGGAGGATTATCACTGATGAGTGTAAATTTAATGCGATATGAGCCGGATTATGCTGTTAGCCCTGGAGAGGTCTTGCAGGAGAGGCTTGAAGCTATGGGCATGAATCAAGCAGAGTTTGCCAGGAGATGTCAGATTTCCCCGCAAATTATCAATCAAATAATTCATGGCAGACACCGTGTTACTGCGGAAATTGCAATAAGATTTGAGAGCATAACCGGGGTTTCGGCAAACGTATGGAGCAATCTTGAGGTTGCATATCAGCTCAATGCTCATAGACAAACAAAAGGTGGCAGGACCAAACAGGATAGGCCTCACCACCAGAGAGGTCGAACGCATCATGCACAGGACAACGGCAAGGCAGAAGGCCCCAAAGAGAATACCATCAAGGATACCAGCCCGTAGAAAGAGATTCTAAATAGGAGAGGAAGGACTTGACCTGTGACGCCAGATGCAGCGCGCTTTATCGCAAAGGCCAGGAAGTTGCTTGCAAATGCCGACACAATTGGAGTTTTTGCGGCTAACCAAGGATGATCCAAGCGTTCCGGTCGAGCTTAGGATTTTTCATACCTTCTTTATATTTCGTGGTAGCAACCCTAAGAAAAGAAAGAAGGGGGACGCCTGGCCGCCCCCTCTGCAAGGGGGGGTGGGGCACCCCAGCCAAAAAGAAGCTCCTTGACCCCATAATTCTTAATCCTAAATGTCTCATTCTTAATAGCATATCATCACAGGATTTTTTACAGCAAGAAATTTTTCTTGACAAATATTTTCTCTAAGTTTTACACTGATTGATGAGAATATTTAAAGCATCAGGTGTGAACGCTGTTAAATCAGATACTCTGGCACCAGACTTGCGCTCTCTCTATGCAACATTACATTTAGTTACTTTCTTATCACCGATTATTTATTTAACCATAACCCTATGCCTTACTATTGGCTGTTAAGGAATGGTAAAGCCGTATTGTCTTTTGGGTCTATTACCTTTATTTTAGCCAAGTTACACAATCAGGGATATGTAGATAAGAAGGAGGTGACGCAGATAAAAGCATTGTATCTTTAGAGAGGTTATTTTTTAGTTCATGGGGTTAGCATACATGATGTATGCGGATTAACTGAAGTTTAAGAATAAGGAGATATAGTCAAATGAGAAGAAATATAGGCAAGGTGGCTTTGTTATTAATGTTTCTGTTTCTATGTACTGCGACAAGCGCCTATAGTAAAGCGATAAATGACTTTGACGGCGATGGCAATAGCGACGTCCTGTTGCGTAACACCACAACAGGTGATGTCGTTATTTGGTTGATGAATGGAAAGACAATAAAGGGTGGTGACTTTGCGATTAAGGGTTTGCCCTCCGATTGGGTAATCAAAGGCACAGGGGACTTCAACGGTGATGGCAAAGCAGATATTCTACTGCAAAGCAGTACAACTGGCGACGTCTACATCTGGTTTATGAATGGCACAAAGATATCAGGCGGTGACTATGCCCAGCATAGTTTGCCGAAGGAGTGGGTATTTAAGGGGATAGGCGACTTTAACGCCGATGGCAAGAGCGACATCCTGTGGCAGAACAGCACAACTGGCGATGTTGCCATATGGCTGATGGATGGAACCAAGATAAGTGGTGGAGGCATTGCAGTGAAGGGTCTGTCATCAGATTGGGCAGTCAGGGCAGTGGCAGATTTTAACAATGACGGCAAGAGTGATATCCTTTTGCAAAACGCTACTAACGGCGATGTCTACCTTTGGATCATGGATGGTGTCAATATACAACAAGTGAGTGGCTCAGTAGCCAAAGGCATCATGAGCAACTGGCAGATGAAGGCTATTGCTGATTTTGATGGTGGTGGCAAGGCTGACATCCTATGGCAAGACACCACAACGGGTGATACTGCCATGTGGCTAATGGATGGGGCTAAGGTAAATGGAGGCAACTATGTGGTGCGAGGAATACCAAGCAACTGGAAGATATTTACAACTGGAGATTATAACGGCGATGGCAAGACCGATGTACTGTGGCAAGACAGTGTAACAGGTGACATTGCAGTGTGGTTCATGAATGGCCTTACAATCTCAGGCGGAGATTATGTATACTGATCAAGGTGATATTTTGAGTATTTTGTAGTCTGCTTACTCTTACCGCT
>JADFXD010000032.1 GCA_015233725.1 Nitrospirota bacterium
TAGTCAAACATTTAAAGAAGGCGGCCTAATACCCATGAAAAATTGATGCACCCCTTCTTTTCTTCTTTCTTTTTTTCTTGACTATGTTACAATATTCTGATGGAGTTTGTACTATAATATCTATGATTTATGGAGCACACTATGAATGATGCGTTTTTGAGGGCCTGCAGGGGGGAAAAGACCCCCTTTACGCCAATATGGATCATGAGACAGGCGGGTCGCTACCTGCCGCAATATCAAAAGATACGCGCTGATGTCGATTTCCTGACCCTGTGTAAAACCCCTGAGCTGGCCGCCACTGTCACCAAACAGCCCGTGGACATACTGGGCGTGGATGCGGCGATCCTGTTTTCGGACATCCTCATCCCCGCCGAAAAGATGGGACTGGAGCTGCATTTCCCCGAAAACGGTGGCCCCGTCTTTAAAAACCCCGTCAGAGATATCGCTGCAGCCAAGGCCCTCAGGGTCATCCAACCACAGGAGGACGTCCCATACGTCCTGGAGACAATAAAGATACTCGTTAAGGAACTGAACGTGCCTCTTATTGGATTTGCCGGCGCCCCCTTTACCGTCCTGACGTACATCGTGGAGGGGGGCGGCTCAAAAAACTTTATCCACACCAAGACGATGATGCACACCAACCCTGCCCTGTTTAATACCATCATGGATGTTATAACCCAGAGCACGATTGTCTACCTCAGCGCCCAGATAGAGGCAGGCGTCCACGCCATCCAACTCTTTGACACATGGGCAGGCGTGCTATCTGCCACGGACTACCGCAACTGGGTCTTTCCATACGTGAAAAAAACGATCAACGCCCTGACCCCCCCCTTATCGCTGGTGCAGCCGCACCTCGGAGTGCCAATCATATATTTTGTCAACAACTGTGCCGGCATCCTGCACATAGCCGCAGACTCCGGCGCCGACGTCATAGGCGTAGACTGGCGCATAGACATAGACGATGCCATCAATAGGTCAAGACAAATGCCCATCCAGGGAAACCTCGACCCCTGTGTGCTGTTTTCAACCAGGCCGTACATACAGGTTGCGGCCAAATCGATAGTCCTGAAGGCCTCCGGGGCCAAGGGACACATCTTCAACCTCGGACACGGCATACTCCCTGAGACGCCAGTAGACAACGTCAAGGCCCTGGTCGATACCGTCCACGAAATGAAGAAATGACGGGTGTGCTCCTCCTAAACCTCGGTGGACCGGACTCGTTAAGCGCGGTGAGACCGTTCCTGTACAATCTCTTCTCCGACCGGCTGATCATAAAGCTGGGGCCTGCGTTTCTGCAGCGACCCATTGCCGGATTGATCGCCCTAAGACGCGCACCAAAGACCAGGGCGATGTATCAACAGATCGGCGGGGCATCCCCCATAGCGCGGATCACGCTTGAGCAGGCCAATGCCCTGCAGACCTCTCTCGGCGACGGCTTTAAGGTCTACGTGGGAATGAGGTACTGGCATCCGTTTATAAAGGCAGCGGTTGCACAGGTGCATAAAGATGGCCTACAGCGGCTGATAGCCCTGAGCCTCTACCCGCACTACTGCCTGGCCACTACGGGGTCGGCCTTTGCCAGGCTCCAGGACGTCCTCAAGAGGTATCGGCTGTTGTGTAACTACATCCGCAGTTGGTCGCAGAACAGCCTCTACGTCGATGCCCTCGTCAAGACCATCAAGGAGGCCATAGGCGGCAATGACCCCTTATCGGTCGTGAGGCACGACGGCCAAAAAGAAATAGTGCAGCCGCACTTGGGAGGCTGCCACATCCTGATGAGCGCTCACGGAGTGCCGGTGTACTTTGTCGAAAACGGCGACCCCTACCTCGATGAACTAAACAAGACCATCGACCTCATAAAAGAGAGACTGCCAGGACCAACCTACCACCTGTCCTTTCAGAGCCGAAGCGGTCCCGTAAAATGGGTAACACCCTCCACGGAGGAAAAGATTATACAGCTCGCCAGCGCGGGCGTAAAGCGACTGATTGTGGTTGCCATCAGCTTCGTCTCCGACCACATCGAGACGCTGTATGAGATAGATATTTTGTATACAAATTTAGCAAAAAAACATGGTATAATAATACAGAGGGCAAGAGCGTTAAACACGGAACCTTTGTTCATAGAAGCGTTAAAGGGCATTATAAACGATGCAAATGAGTGGTAGAGCTATAATATGACAGTCGCAATAATTGGTGGTGGCATTGCGGGATTGACCGTCGGATATCTGTTGGCAGAGAGGTTTCCGGCATTAGAGATACAGATATTTGAGGGGCAAGAGAGACCGGGTGGTAAGATTTGGACGCAGAAGGAGGGTGGCTATCTTATAGAGAGTGCGGTCAACGGCTTTCTCGATAACCGACCCAAGACCCTTGAGCTGTCTCAGCAATTAGGGCTCTCTCCGGTGAGGAGCAATGAGGGGGCCAGGCGTCGGTACATATACGCTGCGGGGCGACTACACAGGGTGCCGGATGGGCTGTTGGCCTTTGTGGGTACCGATCTGCTCAGTGCGGGTGCCAAGGTGCGGGTGCTGATGGAGGCGTTTCTGCCCGCGGCCAGGGGTGCGGCTGCACCAGCGGTAAGGGATATCGAGGATGAGACCCTCGCCTCGTTTGCAACCAGGAGGTTGGGCAGGGAGGCCTATGAGACCTTGATCGACCCAATGGCCTCAGGTATATACGCAGGGGATGCGCAACAGTTATCCCTGAAGGCCTGTTTTCCCAAGGTGTATAACCTCGAGGTCAACTACGGCGGCCTGATCCGCGGCATGATAGGCAAGATGTGGGAGGGGCGAAAGACCAAAACAACAGTATCGGCAGGCCCCGGGGGTGTGTTGACGTCCTTTGAGGCCGGCATGGGGAGTATTATCGATGCCCTCGGTGAGAGATTGGGGCAGAGGCTCAGGGTTGGGCACGCTGCCGTGGCGGTTGAGAGGCTGCGCGATAGATACGTCGTCCACTTTGACGCGGGCGACCCCATAGAGGTAGAGGCGGTCATATTGGCAGCGCCGGCATATGCCTCGTCGTTGATGGTGAGGGGGCTGGATGGACAGTTGTCCAGGGAGCTTGGCGGCATTGTCAATCCCCCCGTGTCGGTAGTGTGCATGGGGGTCAGGAAGGAGCATATCAAGGGCAATGGCGTTGACGGCTTTGGGTTTTTGATCCCCTCCAAGGCAGGGAGAAAGACCCTGGGGACGCTGTTTGACTCGACGATCTTCCCCAACAGGGCGCCGGAGGGCTATACCCTCTTGCGAACAATGCTTGGCGGGGCCAGAAATCCACACATAGCCCAGCTAAAAGACGACGACCTTGTATCAACCGTACTAAAAGAACTCTCCGACATAATTGGCCTAAAACATACCCCCGAAATGATAAAGATATACAGACACGAAAAGGCCATCCCCCAGTATAATCAAGGTCATCCTGCTATGCTGGAGAGGGTCAATCAGTTGATGCAGCGCCACCGTGGGCTGTATCTGCACGGCAATTCATACAAGGGCATAGGGGTTAACGACTGTATCGAGACCTCCTATGAGTTGGTTGAGAGGATCGCAGGTGAGTTGTTTGCATCTGCAAAGAGACATCAAGAGGGCGCGGATGATAATTAAATTCGCTTCTTATAGTGGCGGGGTTAGAATTTTTTTGGTATGATTTGTAAACATCATAAGTTAAGAACCCTTTATTAAGGAGGTAGTAATGACAGAACAACAGATAGTTGAGAGATTGAGGTCAGATAACGAGCATTTCAGGAGGTTGTTTGAGGAGCACAGGCTGCTTGACCTGAAAATAGATGAGATGGATAAGAAGCTGTATCTGACCACCGAGGAGGACTTGCGCAGGAAGGAGATACAGAAGGAGAAGCTGTTCAAAAAGGACAGGATTGCAGAGATGATAAGGCAGTACAAGAAGATGCCGGATTATTCGATGGCCGCTGGGGTATCTTCTGAGGGGTAAGAGGCAGGGGATTGATAAAACTTAGGGATATTTCAGATATACAGTTGAAATGTTGATATAATCAACCCACTGTCAACAAGATTAAGAAGGGGTCAAGGGGTCTTTTTTTTGGCCGGGGTACCTCACCCCCCCATTGCAGGGTGGGGTCTGAGGGAGGCCAGGAGCGTCCTGGAGCGAAAAAGAAGCGGCCAGGCGTCCTCCCTTCTTTCTTTTTTTTTAGGGCTGAACTATTCGAACTTAGGAGGTTATAGACTTTGCGCAGTGACAAGATAAAAAAGGGCATAGAGCGGGCGCCTCACCGGAGCCTTCTCTACGCGACGGGCATACCGTCCTCTGAGATGAATAAGCCTTTTATAGGGGTGGCAACGAGCTTTACGGATATCATCCCCGGCCATATAGGGATGCGGGAGCTGGAGCGGTTCATTGAAAAGGGAGTGCATACGGGTGGAGGATATCCGTTTTTCTTTGGCATACCGGGGATATGTGACGGCATAGCCATGGGACACAGCGGGATGTATTACTCTCTGCCGTCGCGCGACCTGATAGCCGACATGATAGAATCAATAGCGAATGCCCATCAGTTTGACGGCCTGGTGTTGTTGACCAACTGTGACAAGATAACCCCTGGTATGTTGATGGCCGCAGCCCGTGTCAATGTCCCCGCTATAGTGGTCACTGCTGGTCCTATGCACTCCGGGCGGATAGGAGACAAGCGTCTGTCACTCGTCAATGACACATTTGAGGCCGTGGGCAAGTATCAGAAGGGGTTGATTGACGATAGCGAACTTCAGGCCCTTGAGATGTGTGCATGTCCTGGCGCTGGTTCGTGTCAGGGAATGTACACGGCAAACACTATGGCCTGTGTGACGGAGTCAATCGGGATGAGTCTATCTTTTTGTGCTACTGCCCTGGCAATCTCCTCTGAAAAGAAGCGTATAGCCTTTGAGAGTGGTCGCAGGGTCGTGGAGCTGGTCAGAGACAACATAACACCGCGTGATATAATGACTCGTCAGGCCTTTGAAAACGCCATGCGCGTTGACACAGCCCTTGGCGGCTCTACCAACACGGTCTTGCACATACCGGCCATCGCCAACGACGCCGGCGTGCCCCTGCCTATAGCGGCCTTCGATGCTCTCAGTAAGACGACTCCTCACATTGCCAACATGCTTCCTGGTGGAGAGCATTATCTTGAGGACCTGCATTATGCCGGTGGTATTCCGGCGGTGATGAAGCGGCTTGCCTCGTTGCTTCATGACGTGCCGACGGTCTCCGGCAGGAGTATCCGCACGATAACGGATGCGGCGGTCATTGTCAACGATGAGGTGATCTGTCCGTTGGATAAGGCGCATCACGCCGAGGGTGGGATAGCGATCCTCAGTGGTACGCTTGCCCCCAGTGGTGCCGTGGTCAAGCAGTCTGCCGTGGCGCAACAGATGATGAACTTTGAGGGCACCGCCAAGGTGTTTAACTCGGAAGAAGAAGCGATGGCGGCCATCATGGCTGGCAAGATAGTTGCCGGAGACGTTGTGGTGATCCGTTACGAGGGTCCCAAGGGCGGCCCTGGGATGAGGGAGATGTTGTCATGTACGGCTGCGATTGCCGGCATGGGGTTGAGCGAGTCGGTGGCCCTTGTCACGGATGGCAGGTTTTCGGGAGGCACGCGCGGTCCCTGTGTGGGGCACATATCGCCCGAGGCAATGGAGGGGGGCGTCATCGCCATCGTACAAGACGGCGACAGGATAAGGATCGATATCCCGCAGCGGAGGCTTGACCTGCTTGTCAACCAGGGCGAGATCGACAGGAGATTCAAGGCCTGGCAGCCCCAACCCCCAAAAATAACAACCGGTTATCTCAGCAGGTATGCAAAGATGGTTACCTCAGCAGCCACCGGCGCCATCATGAAGGCATAAAAGAGAAGAAAAAGAAAAGAGAAAAAGGGGAGAAGGACTCTGTCCTTCCCCCCCGACCCCCTATCCTGCAAGGGGTCACGGACCCCTTGACCCCATCTTGCGAACGTGGGTTGATTGGCTCGTTGGTGGTGGGGAGACAAATCTATGGGTTCTTCAAAAACGCCAAAAATGCCCCCACCAAGAAGGACATGGCTCCTGCAAGCAAAACCCCAATCATCCACTTGAATAGCTCTGATTTGGCATCTGAGAGTTTTTTATCTAATCCGGCTATCTCATTGGTGATACGTTCGTTGAGTCTTCCTTCCGACAATACTACCTCAGTCTTTATCTTACTTTCCAATACCGCCGAATTGAGCTTTGCGTTAATTGCTTTAATGATGACAGTAGCCCCTTCTTCTCCTATTGCCTTATTGAGCAGTTTATACAATTCAACATCATCATCAACCATAATAATAAAATTATATACTCATAAGTATCAAAAACTCAAGCCTCAAAATCTAAAATGTTGTATGTTAAATCAACCCAACCTAATGTTATAATTTAAGGTATGTTGTATCATTGCTTCTTTGAGGCATGTATGTGTAGGCATTATATGAATTTGGGAGGTTGCAGGTGCCTGAGGTAACGGTACTACATTTATCGGATTTGCATATGGGGAAGGCTCATCTTAAAGCTATTGAGATTATCCTGAGTGCTCTTTATTATGATCTGATAAATCTGCGCGATATAGAGTCCGTCAAGCCCGATATGGTGGTGTTTACGGGTGACCTTGTCAATTCGGGCAGCAACGTGGATGAGTTTAACCTTGCGGAGAGTAAGTTTATCAACCCTCTGATGCAGATATTGGGATTACCAAATGATCGGTTCTTTTTTACCCTTGGCAATCACGATATCGAGAGAGATAAATTGCCAAAAGATATAGCTAACAGTATTAGAGCCAAATACACGACTACCAATGCTCTTAATGGTTTTCTTGATGGCCTTGATTTGAAAAACGATACCGTTTATTTTGAAAACACTAACAATTTTAGAGCATTTAGAGATCGTCTAAACAACAAGCACCAAGCAGAAGCAAACAAATTATTCTCGTCCTATAAAATTCATATAGGAGGTATAGATATAGGAATCAGCTGTTTGAATTCCGCATGGCTGGCTTCAAGTAGAGATGGTGATAAGGGGTTGCTTGTTGGTGAGAGACAGGTTGACCGTGTCCTTGAGAAAATAGCCTCATGCGATGTTAAGATGGCCCTCATGCACCATCCCTTGGAGTGGCTGGTAGATTTCGACAGGGAAGATGTTAGTAATAGGCTGATGAAGGAATTCGATTTCTTCTTTACTGGACATATGTATCAGAGGAAACCCCAAAAAATTAAAAGTGCTAGAGGTTCATTTTTCCTCAGTGACGGAGGAACACTGTTCCCTTATGATAGCAAGATATATCAAGGCTATACGATCATAAAAATAGGATACTATAAAACCAGTGTGTACTTCAGAAAATACATTAACAGTCGCAGGGAATTTACCAAAGACGTTGATAGAGCACCAGACGGTTATTGGGAGATTCCACTTGCCAATAAAAAACTGTTGCCGGATACAAATAAGGCCGCCCCCCAACCACTCCAACTGCATGATATAGATATCCCTCTAAAATCACTGCTTGACGATATACAAAGTCGCCTTAGAGTCCCTCTGTACATCCCGCTGACGTGCGCCAACGACATCCTCATCCACCAGAGTGACACTGACCTTGAGTACGAGGTGGACAAGTTCCTCACCGACGATCAAGCCAGCGTCTTGTTGCTCTTGGGGGATTCGGGTGCGGGTAAGTCAACCTTCTGCGCCCGTCTGTTTGCAAGGCTGCGGGATGAGTACCTGAAGGACGGTGATGCGCCGCTGCCTGTGTTTATCAAGCTTGGCCCGCTTTATGATGGTGTAAAGGCAGGGACGTTTGTTGATGATGAGTTGAGGCGACATGGATTAGGCCAGTTGGCAATCTCAAGGCTAAAGCAAGAAAAGCGCGTAATCTTCTTCCTTGACGGCTATGATGAGTTGGGCGAAAAGTTGCCGTTGTTTCAAAGAGACTGCCTTAACGGCTGGACAGACGCCAAGGTAATAATCACATGCAGGAGCCAGCATCTATCCAAGAGCGATGAGTTTCATCTCTTTCATAGGGTTGACCCATTAACCAATCGCCCTGATCTGAGAGGCTTCCGTTCTTTGTACATTACGCCTCTTTCGTATAAACAGGTTGACGATTATTTGGAGGGGTTTGTAAAGACGCTTGAGGCACAATGGAACACCCCTGAAGCATATAAAAAGCCGATCCTTACGATTTATAACCTGAGGGAGTTGTCTTCTAATCCCCTGCTTTTAAATATCATCGTTAATACCCTGCCATCTCTCATAAAGGATGGCAAGGATAGCACTATAAATCGTAGTCGTATATACAATGAGTTAATAATGCAATGGTTTGAAAAAGAGAGGATAAGATTAGAAAGCGCTGAAAGGTTCTATAGTGGAAGTGTTGACATAGCTCATTTTTTTGAGTTTGCAGAGGTATTAGCATTTGAGATGTTTATCGAGGGCAAGATACAAATACAGTTGCCTAAAAAACGGCTCTATGGCAGAAAGAAAGAGAATGAAGGTCTACTGTACGAACTTCTAACCTCCGATGATATAGAATACGTTAAGTTTCGCTCAGGCTGTCCCATCCAACGGGTGAAGGACGATACATTTACCTTTATGCACAAGTCTTATCAGGAATATTTTATTGCACGAAGGCTCCAGCAAGACATCAGCGAAAATAGCAAAGATGCCCTGAATAAGAGGTCACTGACCAAAGAACCAGCCATAATAAACTTCCTAACGGAGATGGAAGTAGATAAGAGTTGTTTGTTAAATATTGTAAAAGAGTCAAAGACCGACAGCTCTATAGAAACAGCGGCTTCAAATGCTGCCACGATTTTAAACGCCAGCAGGTTCTGTTTTTCAGGCCATGATTTAAGTGGTGTGCGGATTCCTGGAGCCGATCTGTCTTGTGCCGTGCTTGATGGCACGGATTTATCCAAGGCAGATTTACGCAGTGTTAGTTTTAGAAAGGCATTTCTTGGAAATACTAATCTGGCTGAAAGTCTTATGGAAGATGTGGAGTTTGGAGAAATGTCATATCTTCAGGGACACGGTGATACTGTCAATAGTGTAGCAATTAGTGCAGACGGTTTGAAAATAGTTAGCGGAAGTAAAGATAGGACACTACGCATATGGGATATGTATACAGGCAGCCTCATTAACACCCTTGAAGGACACAGCGATTCGGTTCATAGTGTAGCAATTAGCCCGGACGGTATGAAAATCGTTAGCGGCAGTTGGGATAGAACAATACGGATTTGGGATATGAACACCGGCAGCCTCATTAACACCCTTGAAGGACACATAGGTTCTGTTACAAGTATAGCAATAAACCTGGACGGGACAAAAATCGTTAGCGGGAGTTATGATAAAACAATACGGATTTGGGATATGAACACCGGCAGCCTCATTAACACCCTTGAAGGACACATAGGTTCTGTTACAAGTATAGCAGTAAGCCCGGACGGAACGAAAATAGTTAGCGGGAGTGAGGACAAAACAATACGGATATGGGATATGAACACTGGCGAGCTTATAAATACCCTTAAAGAACATGTAGGTTCTGTTTGTAGTGTTGCAATAACCAATGACAATAAGAAGATCGTCAGTGGGAGTGAGGATAAAACAATACGGATATGGGATATGAACACTGGCAAGCTTATAAACACCCTTGAAGAACACGGCAATTTTGTTTCATGTATAACAATAAGTGCGGACGATAAGAAGATCGTTAGCGGCAGTTTGGATAACATGATAAGAATATGGGATTTGGAAACCGGCAACCTTCTATATACCCTAGACGGACACAGTTACTATGTTTCAAGTGTAGCAATAAGCGCAGACAGCACGAAAATCGTTAGTGGGAGTGGGGATGACACAATAAGAATATGGGATATTGAGAACTTTAGTCACATAGACATTATTAAGGGACACGGTTATTATGTTGAAGGCGTAACAATAAGCTCGGACGGTACAAAAATCGTTACTGGGAGTGCTGATAAAGCAATACGAATTTGGGATACGAACACCGGCAGAGTTATAAACACCCTTGAAGGACACAGCGATGCGGTTTTTTGTGTAGCAATAAGCCAGGACGGTATGAAAATCGTTAGCGGGAGTGAGGATAAAACAGCACGAATTTGGGATATGAAAACGGGCAATCTTATAAACACCCTTAAAGGACACGGCAAATATGTTTATTGTGTAACAATCAGCCAGGACGGTACGAAAATCGTTAGCGGAAGTGCGGATAAAACGATACGAATTTGGGATACGAAAACGGGCACGCTTATAAACACCCTTGAAGGACATACAGCATCTGTTGAAAGTGTAGCAATAAGCTGGGATGATAAGGTAATCGTCAGTGGCAGTTGGGATAGAACAATACGAATTTGGGATACGAAAACGGGCACGCTTATAAACACCCTTGCAGGACACGGTGATCACGTCTATTGTGTAACAATCAGCCCGGACGGTACGAAAATCGTTAGCGGGAGTGCGGATAAAACGATACGAATATGGGATACGAAAACTGGCGGGCTTATAAACACCCTTGAAGGACATGGTGGTCGTGTTTATAGTTTAGCAATCAGCCTGGACGGTACGAAAATTGTTAGCGGGAGTGGGGATAAAACAGTACGAATTTGGGATATGAAAACTGGCAGCCTTATAAACACCCTTGAAGGACATGGTGATTATGTTAGAGGTGTAGCAATGAGCAAGGACGGTAAAAAAATCGTTAGCGGGAGTTTGGATAATTCTCTTAAGGTCTGGGATGCAGAAACCGGCAGGCTCATCTGGACGACCAACCCGCGCCTCTACTGTAAAGGTGTGCGGATCGACGGTGTCACGGGGCTGTCGGACATCAACCGGCTGCTGCTCGTACAACGTGGGGCGGTTGACGGCTCGCTTCAAGGGGATACAGGCGGCTAATGAGGGATGAATTAACGCCTATCGCCTATTTGTTGTGGGACGTTGATGTCAATGGCATCGACCTTGGTTGAGGGGGGGCGGAACCGCCCACTTCTTCTTTGCCTTTTCTTATTCTTATCGCCAAGGTACATTTTTAGATAACTTGTATATCCAGAACCCGATGAGCACGACCAACGCAACGACTACCACGGTGAGGATCGCCTTCTCAACGCGCTGACTCAACTGCTGCGCCGGGGGCTTATAACCCGCGTTGGATGCCACTACAACGGAACCTACCGACTCAAAGGGCTTCTCAAAGTAGTTGCCCTGATTGATGAAACTCGCCAGGTCGTACTGGGGCGCCTTGAGACCGCTGCCGCCAAAGCACAACACGTAACCACCGGAGTCGTTATTGCCAGTGCGGCCCGCACCTTTTAGCGACACGAAAAAGAGGTCGCGCTTGACCCAACTAAGCACCACAGACTTCACGATGAGGGGCGGATTGCTTGCGTTGTTGACGACGAACTTGTATTGCCTGCCCGGATTGGGAGGCAGGTCAAGGTAGTCCTTAGACGCCCCCTGTCCAACCAGGGGGAAACTGTAGACGTAGTGCGTGGCATAAAACGCGTAGGAATCAATGCCCCTCTGAGTCGGGATGGCGTAGTAAACGTCCACCTTCCGGTAGTAGTAGGGATTGGACGTCTCCAACGTCGCCGAGGTGGCAGGGACCGCGCTCTCAACCATGACGATGGTGTTTTTCCGGTCATCGAGCTTTGCGGGCAGATCGTTAAAGACCTTCTGGTCGTATACGACCCTCTGCTGGGCCGTTGCGGCGGTTGAGGCCTTGACGGTATTGATCCTGACCCTCTTGTTCTTGACACCAAAGGCGGAGAAGTCCAGGCCTTCATACTTCAGGTGAATGGTTTGCTGACTGCCTTCGGTTGTAATATCCGCGTCGGTGAGGATGAGCCGGTAGAGGGGATAATCGGAGGCGCTAAATTGCAGCCTCGTCTTTCGCAGGTCTACCTGAGAGGTGAAGTCGTAGATGCCCTCCTGAGTTATAAAGTCCCAGTCTGTCCCGTTGCGGCTGGCATACAGGACGGCCTTCTTGTTGAAGTCGCGATCGGCAATCGATAACTCGATGGCGCTTACGGGTCTGTACGTATCGGGCATCTTCATGATGATCTCCGCCTGGGTGTCGGTGGCCTCGTAGTGCGTGATCTGTAGCGCGTAGGTCTCGACCTTGTCGGCGGGCAGGATGTCTTGCAGGATGACGTAGGGGACATCGTTGTTGTCCTTATCCAGCAGGCGGAGGTCGTTGCAGCCGGGGCTGCATTTGTCCAGCATCTCCGGGGTCAGGTGTATGCGGTAGAGTGTGTTTGGCCTTGTTGCGTCCTTTATCTCCGCGCTGTACTGGAAGTCCGCCGGCGTTAGGGCAAATATGCTCACGGGAACCATCAGAAGGCACACAAGCAGCAATAAAAGAGAGGGAAAGAAAGGGGCGGCTCCGCTTCTTTTGCGCTCCAGGATGCTCCTGGCCCCCTTTAGAACCCCCTGCAAGGGGTCACAGACCCCTTGACCCCTTCTTATCTTATTGACAGTTGGTTGATTATTCACAATATTTCAGTTGCACAGCTGAACACATTATACTTACTGAAAAAAGGCTGTAACACGTTTTTCTAACTCTTCCTTTAGAATGTAGAGTTTCCCATCATATACGATATGGTTAAAATTTCTTAAGTCTACAGGGATATCTTCAGCCTTCTGGGTAAGAAGGATTACCTCTTTTCCCGACGCGTGAGCGTAACCAACCTCGTAAAAGACATTTGCATTTTTTCCTGTCATGTCGGCAATTATCATATCCGCAGACTTTATCTGACTATAAACCTTTTAAATTATTCCACCATTATGTTGTATCTCATTTGCTCTTTCACATATAAAACCAATTCCCTCAACAGTGGGTTTAATGCCTGAATAATATATATCACGAAAATTATCGTGAAATGGCATACATACAAAAATGTATTTTTTCGCAAGCCCACTCTCAAAAATATCAATTAACTCGAGTTTTCGAGAAATAAATTTTAGCAATGGCATACACATTGCCTGACCAATATACTTGAGTTAGCGTACAATAAATTGACAGGATTGTCAAGATAAAAAATTAAGGAGAAGCAAATGAAGATAAGTACCTGCCTATAATTAATTATATTAAAAAGGATGCTTTCATATTCTTATCAGCCACCAAGAACACACAGTCTCTCTTCTTCACCCCAACATCCCTGTTGCAAATAAGTCTCCAAGGTCAATCGCATCATTCCATTTTGCCAATCTCGGATGGGACTTTCCAGCGATAATGGAGACAGCGCCATTTTTTTCCATGCGCGCGCAAAGAACATCCTTCAGCTTTGAATTAGCCAAGACTACGGGAGAATGAGAGCTGATGATAACCTGAGAATCATAGACCGAGGAAAGGGATTGGAGAACGGTCTCTATTGCTCTTGGATGGATACCGTTTTCAGGTTCCTCAATGACTATCAGAGATGGCAGATTATCCAAATAGGGGACAAGTGTAAGGGCCATAAACCTTAATGTCCCCTGAGAGAGACCTGAAGATGTAATCTTATACCCTCCATCATAGGTAATAACAAAGTATGCGTGATGGTCTTCCTCTCTTACTTTAACCTGAATTTGGCTTATTTGAGGGAACTCTGTTTTGACATGGTCTTGCCATAAAGAGAAACGAGACTCCTCTTTCGTCTTAAGCTCAAGGGCCAGCCAAGGTAGATTTGACCCATCAGACGTCAAAGATGTTGGTAGACCTGGTGGACTTGCCACCTGCAGCTTACTGATATCGGGTTGATAGAAAAGACTCTCTTCAACCAATAACTTATATAGCCAGTTTGCGGCAGGGAAATGATTTTTTGGAAACTGCACATAGGGCAAAGCAAGCTCGTTGGCATCAATATAGAGAGGTATAGATACTGTATACTGAGGACCCTCTGTAGTCTCTGGTGTTAATTTAACCTCTCCGTCATCTCCACGTTTAATAATAAAACGCTGTGGATGAGGATGCTTGTCTTGCATCCCGACAACATTACGATCTGGTATTGCTGATTTCGAGAAAAAGAACAGGTATTCGTTTTTTATTTGAAGCTGATACTCAGCAGTTAGTTCAAAGCATATTTCATATCGTAAATAGCGGAGCAATTGCTCATTATTTCCCTGAGATTTATTTTGTGGTAAATCCTCACTATCTGTTTAGGTAATTCCGCCTCAATTGAAAGGATAAAATCATTGCCTTTACCGCGAAAAATCAGTTCCTTTAGATTGAAACAACGGGGTGAACGACCTCTTTGTCTTTGGATAAACGCTAATGAGACGTTCTTTTGCCTCAAACAGTCGCCTAAAATGCTTGGGATATCAAGAAACGTTGTCTTACCAGCGCCATTGGCGCCAATCAAAATACCATAGTCTTTTAGATCAACACCTACATTCTCAAGACTACGATACCTTACCGCCTCTATACGAGTTATCATCTATCTCACTGACGAGTATTTCACTGGCGACTGTGAAGTTGGCGTCCCCAACGGGATTCGAACCCGTGTTACCGACGTGAAAGGCCGATGTCCTAGGCCGAGCTAGACGATGGGGACTCCATGTGAGCCGCCTGGGAGTCGAACCCAGGACGCCCGCCTTAAAAGGGCGGTGCTCTACCAACTGAGCTAGCGGCTCAAACCAAGCTCAATCCCTCTATTATACAGGAGATTGTTCCTCATGTCAACAATGTTTTTTTAAGTGACGCATGGGTAATTGAATATAACATTAGGATTAAGGGGTCAAGGGGTCAGTGACCCCTTGCAGGGGGTTCTAAAGGGGGGCGGAACCGCCCCTTTCTTTCTCTTTCTTATGCAAGGCCGAGCTTGTTGCGCGTCCACTGGATCAGGCCGCCGGCGTTTATAAGCTCCTCCATAAAGGGTGGTATCGGTTTTGCCTGATATTGGCTGCCCTTGGTGACGTTTGAGATAACCCCTGTAGCGGTGTCGATTTCGATAACGTCCCCTTCGCTGATCTGACTGACGGCCTCCGGAGACTCAAATATTGGCAGACCGATGTTAAAGGCGTTTCTGTAAAATATCCTAGCAAAGCTGCCGGCAACTATCGCGCTAAGACCGGAGGCCTTTAAGGCTATGGGCGCATGCTCCCTCGATGAACCGCAGCCGAAGTTAGCGCCTGCCACGATCACATCCCCAGGATGCACCTTCGTTGGAAAATCCTTATCGGCATCCTCCATGACGTGTCTGGCCAGCTCAACCGGGTCTGCCGTGTTGAGATACCTTGCCGGTATGATGGCGTCCGTATCGATGTCCCTGCCAAACTTCCACACCTTGCCCTTTAATTGCATATATCCCTCCTTACGTTATTTTAGCTATCTATATTATTGCATATTCTTAAGCTATCGATCATCTTCATTATTTTTCCTTGCGATATATTCCAATATTCCCTGTGCTGCGCGTCTTCCCGTCTGCATGGCGTGGATGACCGTGGTGAAGGTATCAACGGTCTTAGCGATGTCTCCACCGGCAAATACTCCGGGGATGGATGTCATCTGGGTCTCTTTATCGACCTCTATGTGGCCGTTTTGGTCCGTCTTGAGGGTTGGCGTTGAGCGTGATATTATGGGGTTTGCCATAGTACCCAGGGCACAGATGACCGTATCGACGTCTAAGACAAAGTCGTCGCCTCCGCTGGTGCACTTCATACCCTTGATCCAGCCGTCGGTTGTAGCGATTATCTCTACCGGTTGAGTTTCCCAGTAAAACTGCACACCCTCTTCAATTGCGTGTTTCAACTCTTCTCTGCGTGCGGGGCTATCCTTCATCGATCTCCTGTAAACGATGTAGACGTTTTTGGTGTTAAGCCTTATAGCGACGCGTGCGGCATCCATTGCGGTGTTGCCGCAGCCGATAACGGCTATGTTTCGCCCGATGCCAACTGGCGTGTCGTACCTTGGAAACTCGTAGCCGCGCATGAGATTGACCCTCGTTAGGAACTCGTTGGCCGACATCACGCCATTTAGCAGCTCGCCCTTTATCCCAAGCCTCTTGGGATAACCGGCGCCGCTTGCGATAAAGACCGCGTCGTAGGCGTGCTTGTTTAAGAGGGCGTCGATCGTGTGGACCTTGCCTATTACCTTGTTGGTCTCGATGCTGACGCCGAGGTCTTTGAGGTTGTCTATCTCCCTGAGGACGACCCGCTTTGGCAGCCTGAACTCGGGGATACCGTACATGAGCACGCCACCTGGCAGGTGCAGCGCCTCAAACACCACCACCTTGACACCGGCCCTTGCCAGGAGTGAGGCGCAGGCCAGTCCAGCCGGCCCTGAGCCGACGATGGCGACCTTCTTGCCACTTGGGATTATCTCGTGATGGTCTTTCCAACCGCTTGCCTGGGCGATGTCGCCAACAAATCGCTCTAAGAGACCGATTGCTACGGGTTGGAGCTTCTTGCCTACCACACAGTTGGCCTCACACTGAAGTTCCTGTGGGCACACCCTTCCACAGATCGCCGGAAACAGGTTGGCCTCCGTAATCAGGCTGTAGGCGCCACGGTAATCCCGCCTGGATATCAGGTTGATAAACCCCCTGATGTCGATCCCCACGGGGCATCCCCTGGAACATGCCGGCCTTATGCACTGCATACATCGATCGGCCTCCTGGAGGGCGAGTTCCTCGTTGTATCCGAGGCTGACCTCCTGGAAGTTCTTCGAGCGGACGAGTGCATCCTGGTGGTCGGGGGGCGTCCTGGTTGGTTTGATCGTGCTGATGTGTCTTGTGGTTTTATTGGGCATATTTCTTGTTTGCTATCTTTTCGTATTTATCGAAGCGTTTCTGGCGGTTCATGAGTTCATCGAAGTTTACCAGATGGCCATCCATGTCGGGGCCGTCGATGCAGGAGAACTTGACATCGTTGCCGACCGTGACGCGGCAGCTTCCGCACATCCCCGTGCCATCGACCATGATCGGGTTGAGGGAGACGACGGTTGGGATGCCGTGTGGTCGTGTGACCTCGGCGCATGCCCTCATCATGACCAGGGGGCCTATGGCCACGACGCGGTTGATCGTGCGTTCGTTTATTAGGCGTTGCAGCGGGATTGTGACGAGTCCCTTTTCTCCGTAGGAGCCATCGTCGGTGGTGATGATCAGCTCGTCGGAGTAAGCGCTGAAGCGCTCCTGCCAGAACATCATCTCCCTTGTCCTGAAGCCGAGGATCGAGATGGTGTGGCTGCCCTTGAGCTTGAATTGCCGCAGGATGGGATAAATCGGGGCGACCCCCAATCCACCGCCAATCAGGACGACCGTTGAGAGGGGTTCGATGTGTGAGGCCTCCCCCAGGGGTCCGGCGAGGTCGCGGATGTGGTCGCCCTCGTTGTAGGTCATCATCTCCCTGGTGCTCTTGCCCACGGCCTGGATGACGAGGGTGATCGTCCCGGAGTCGGCGTCGAAGTCGGCGATCGTCAGCGGTATGCGCTCTGCGGTCTCGTTGTGGCAGACGATCACGAACTGGCCCGCCCTCGCCGCCGCGGCAACGTCTGGAGCCTCCAGCACCCACATGTACGTCACCGGGGAGTAGACCTCCTTCTTTAGGATTCTATACATTCACGCAAGGAGAAAAGACAAGAAAGGGAAAGAAGACAAGAAAGGGGGCGGCTCCGCCCCCCCTTGACCCCCCTGCAAGGGGTCCAGACCCCTTGACCCCATAATTATTAGTCATAGCCCTATAAATATTCATGTCAAGGTATTTATGATAATTCATTTATTAAGAAACTCGAATATCTCAGAATCGGTATAGTGGTCTAAAATAAACTCTATAAGTTCTTCTTTACTGTCATTCTTTAATTCTAAGGTTTCTGCTTTTCTGTGGTCGTCACGAAACTTCTCTATATAAGAGATATCCTCTTGTGAAAGACTATCAGATTCTTTCTCTAAGAACATAATCAAATCTCTCCATTTTTTATTCGCCAATAGATTTTCTGCAGAAAATAATTCTGTAAGATCAAGTCCGGCCCCAAAATCATATATAAATTTACACAGAGATTTTTTCTTATCTTGTTCATTCTTTATTTTATCTATTTTATTCAATCTGTCTATAGCAAGTTTCTTTTTTTCTTCTGAATATAGCCATAATTCATCAGTATTCGTTATGAGATTGGCACCGTTAGTAAGTTCATCTATGCTTAAATTCATTAATAATCTTTGCATACTCTTAAGATTATCCTCCAGGCCTCCTTCGGCAATCTTAACTTTAATAACATTTATTATCTGTTGGAAACGGTATTCGGGATTAATCACATCACCAATTTGACCAACCTTAATCATAAACATTCTTGATTTTAAAATAGTTAGCAGGAACATCCCACATAACACAGCCTTGACCCATTGACTAAAGTCGCCCAAAGATATTGTACCTTTATTCATACTGATATTTACATCAATGTTAAGTGAACCTATAAAGACAAAAACACTTGCAAAGACATTTAGTAAAAGATAAACAAGAACCCATCCCCATGCCTGCTTCAAGGTATTTTTCCTATAGACACTAAACAAATCTATTGATGAAACAGTCAAAGCCAGAATCACTGTTAATGCAATTTGCAATACTAACATATCCTGCTAAAAGGTTTCTGCAACTTTTCTACCCTTCTCTGTAATACCAAAAACCGACACTCGATCCCTTTCGGTACTCTTTAATTCAACAAGGCTATCACGTTGAAGTTTTATAATTGCTTCTTGCATCTCTGATGCAACTAACCTAAGTGTTACAGCAATACGTGGTTTTTTTGCCTCACCATACTTACTTAGATATTCTAGTATACGTCTGCCATTTTCTGTAATCCTTGACTCTGGTCTATCTAATATTCTTACCCACGTGTCGTCATTAAAAGGCTCATTTGCTTCCCACTTGTCATAGCAACGTGCGGCTAACTGCTGGACGAGAAATGGATGCGTACCGACCTCCTCGATTATGCGAGTACCGCATTTTGCCTCAAACTCAGGTGCAGCCAGCGTCTTGAGCATTGTCCTGACCTCGGCCTCCTGCATTACCCCCAAGGTTATTGAGTTAAATATATTGTAAAACGCTGACCCCACATCGTCATCCACTTTAAAGACCTTACTGATTTCCTGCTTGGAAGCCGTGACGATATTAAGCGCCTCAGAAGAGGCCTTACTGCGCAACCAGTTAAAGATCACTCCAAACTCTTTTATTGCTATGTCTTCAATTTCATCAAGTAGCAGCAACAGTTTTTTATCTTTCAAGTATCCATCAAGTCTGTCAAAGAGCGCATCGAGATCATCCGGGCACGTTTCGCTACTTAATCCGTTGCAGATTCTCTGCAAAAACACCTTGGGGTTCTTGCGTACATCCATACAGTCTATATACACGGGCGTGTAATTCCCCAATCCAAGGTCTTTAATCTTTAAGTAATACAGCAGCGACGACTTCCCGATACGCCTTGGTCCGATCACCGAACAAGGGACGTTGCTCTTCAGGATTTTAACGATCTCCTGGATTTCCCGCTCACGTCCGAAGAACTTGTCAGGGGTCTTTATGTATGTTGTGTTTAAAAATGGATTCATAATCTTAATCCTTCTATAACTAAGTTTTACCTTTATTATACTCTATCTCAAGGGTATTTTTGAAGGGCCTGCGTTCCCTGAGCCACTGATGAAGCAGCCCCGTCTTGCACCTGTAGTCGAAATACTTCCTCTCCGCACTCGCACGACTAACGACCAACTGCCGACCGACAAGCTCCTCCAGCGTGGCATGGAGGGTTTTTACGTCGCAGAATGCCTTGCAGCCAGTCTTGAGATCGTCAATACCGATCCACGTCTCCGGCTCTGGATGCAGACTCGCAAGGAGCGATATAAGCAGGCGCCCGGTTGAGTTGTCTTTTAAGACGGCATCCCAGATGTAATTTAGGGCATTTTGCAGGTCGCCCTCCATGCACTTCCTGAAGATGATGGTCAAGTCGGCGTCGATGACGTTGAGGCGCTTTAGGTCATTGAGGTGGTTGATCATCGTCCAGCATACGATCTGCAGATAATAGGGGTGGCTGCCGGTAAATGCGAGGATTCTCCCGACATTGCCGGTGCTGATGTCTATGTTGCGGAGCCTGATCAGCTTCTCGGCATCCCTCTTGGTAAGCGCATCCAGGGTTATTCTGTGGGCGATGTTGAATAAAATACCCCACTGATCGCTCGTTAGACGGTGCATTCTATAGGTGCCGCAGAACATCACGGTAAGAAACTTCCTGTGTTGGACTATCCCCCTGATTACGTTAAGAACCTCCTCCTGCCATATCCCTTTATCGATCTGGTCTTGCAGGAATTCAAACTCGTCGAGGATCAACAGGATTCGAGTGTCACCAAGTGTTTTTTCCAGTCTGTCCAGGACATCGCCAAATGCGTCAAAGGGGTTTTCCTTAAAGTCAGCTAAGGTTAGATTGAGTTCCATGCCAGCAGCATCGTATAGCAAGGTTGAGAGCTTATGTAACAGACCGGCAGTAGACCTTCCCGTTAGACCTTGAATATCCACGAGGACATGTCTTATGCCGTCATCGAGTTTTTCCTTCAGGGCATAGACAAAAGAGGTCTTTCCTACCCTGCGTTCTCCTGTTACGATAAAGCAATGACCGGCCTCTTTTTTAACTCCCTCGATTACCTCGTTAAACTGCTCCTCCCGACCGACAAATGTTACATGGCCGGTAGTCAGTGGAGGCCCTGGCCGGTAGGGGTTGTCTATGGGTAGGTAAGCGTCTTGTAAAGATACCGTAGAACTAACATACCTATCAACTGTTTTTTCGGCCAATTGCTCATCCTTAGTCTTTGCCTCCTGTGAATATTTATCCCGCTCCTTTGCCAGGACGCTTATCTTTTTCATGCTGCGGATTCTGTATATGAGGTACAATTCTGCTAATAGCAGACTTAACGCTATCGCACTGACGAGGGCAATCCATAGCCCCTTATTCGGTCTTGTGTCCCACCAGAGCTTAATGCGTTTGGGTTCTATCTTGGGTTGAGGCTGGTCGAATAATTTTACCGCATCAGGATTCTTCAATTCTTTGCGGTAGTATTTCAGTGGGTATACTGGCCATAGGGCGTTGTCGAAACGAACGGCTGCGTATTCATCACCCTGCACCGATGAGGCGTAAAAGAGCTTATCGTCTTTGAAAGTCAACCATTCATTAGCAGGTAAATGTGCTATGGTCATTATTAAACTTCCATTTTTGGCATCTACGACTCTGATTGTGCCATCCCAACTACCTGATGCAATAAACCTCCCATCAGGACTGTATTTTACAGTACCCCCCGAGAGTGTACGAATCAGTATGCCCGTAGAGACATCCCATACCTTTACTGTTGCATCCCCATTTCCCGAAGCAATAAACCTCCCATCAGGGCTGTAGCTTAGTGATCTTACATATCCTGTATGGCCCGAGAGTGTACGAATCAAATCTCCAGTAGAAACATTCCATATCTTTACTGTTGCATCCCCATTTCCCGAAGCAATAAATCTTCCATCAGGACTGTAACTTAATGAAACTATACCCGGGGCAGAAAAGGTACGAATCAAATCTCCAGTAGAGACATCCCATATCTTTACTGTTGCATCCCCATTTCCCAAAGCAATAAACCTCCCATCAGGACTGTAACTTAATGAAACTATACCCGGGGCAGAAAAGGTACGAATCAAATCTCCAGTAGAGACATCCCATATCTTTACTGTTGCATCCCCATTTCCCGAAGCAATAAACCTCCCATCAGGACTGTAACTTAATGAAAATACAAAATTATCATGCCCCGAAAGAGTACGAATCAAGGCGCCCGTAGAGGCATCCCATATCTTTAAAGTGTTATCCCAACTTCCCGAAGCAATAAACCTTCCATCAGGACTGTAACTTAATGAAAATACAAAATTATCATGCCCCGAAAGAGTACGAATCAAGGCGCCCGTAGAGGCATCCCATATCTTTAAAGTGTTATCCAAACTTCCCGAAGCAATAAACCTTCCATCAGGACTGTAACTTAATGAAAATACACTGCTATCATCTCCCGATAGAGTCTTAATCAAAGCGCCCGTAAAGGCATCCCATATCTGTACTGTCTTACCCCCACCCGAAGCAATAAACCTCCCATCAGGACTATAACTTGCCCCATATTGGATGTGAATTTTGTATTGTAGCGGACTATCATGTCCCGAAAGAGTACGAATCAAGTCACCCGTAGAGACATCCCATATCTTTACTGTCTCATCCTGACTTCTCGAGACAACAAACCTTCCATCAGGACTGTAGCTTACGGAGTTTACAACATCATTATACCCCAATAGAGTACGAATCAAGGCGCCCGTAGAGGCATCCCATATCTTTACTGTCTTATCCTCACTTCCCGAAGAAACAAATCTCCCATTAGGACTATAGCTTACGGATAATACCCACTCAGTATGCCCCGATAGAGTATGAATCAAGGCGCCCGTAGAGGCATCCCATATCTTTACTGTCTTATCCTCACTTCCCGATGCAATAAACCTCCCCTCAGGACTGTAATTTACTGAGTTTACTCTGCCAGTATGCCCCGATAGAGTACGAATCAAGGCGCCCGTAGAGGCATTCCATATCTTTACTGTCTTATCCTTACTTCCCGATGCAATAAACCTTCCATCAGGACTATAGCTTACGGATAATACCCACTCAGTATGCCCCGATAGAGTATGAATCAAGGCGCCCGTAGAGGCATTCCATATCTTTACTGTCTTATCCTCACTTCCCGATGCAATAAACCTCCCATCAGGACTGTAGCTTAATGATGTTACACCTTCAGCATGTCCCAAAAGGGTGCGCAGCAAATCACCCGTAGAGGCATCCCATATCTTTACTGTTCTATCCCAACTCCCCGATGCAATAAATCTCCCATTAGGACTGTAACTTACCGAGCTTATACCGCTAGCATGTCCTGTCTGCAAGAATATCTCCGCCTTCTTCGGACTATCGCATCCCAACAGAGCAACCAACACCACCAGACACACAACAACTATCCCAACCCTCAACACGCCCCTCACACCACCGCCCTCCGCACTTACAGAACGGACAACGCCTTCATCAGACACTCCTTCTTCTTGAGGTCGAGGACGTCCGTGAACTTCACCGCCACCTTGATGTACTCGGGGTCCTTGTAACCCTCCAACACCTCGATCCTTGCTACCAGGCCGTTGATCTCCATGATGCTGTCTTGAGCGCCTACCTCCAAAAACACCAACACACTGCTCGATATCTGCGGATAAGGCGCATTGACCTTAAACAACCCCAACATCCCCCCCATGCTGACGTCCAACAATATCCCCGTGCTGACGTACGACTCAAATGCCAACGACACAAGCTCGCTCTTCCTGTCCACACTCAGACGCGAAAACTGCCGCATGTCCTCGCTCAACATCGATAGCCGGATGTAAAACGTCGTCCCATCCCCCGGCCTAGAATCAAAGGTAATCTCTCCGTTGTGCCACTTCATCACCTGATGGGCGATGTTCATCCCAACCCCGCGACCACGACCCTTGGAACTCTCAAACGGCAGGAAAAACCTCGACACCACCTTATCCGGTATCCCACCGGCGTTGTCCTTGATCTCGATGACCACATAATCGCCCTCCAGGTATGTCCTGAACTCTATCACCCGATCCACCTGCTGACGCCGCTGCCACTCCTCCCACACGTTCTTGACGATGTTAAAAAGCACCTCCTCACGGATCGCAAACTCATCGCACATCAACTCCAACCCCTCCGCCAGCTCATGACGGATCGTGACGTCGGCGTTGTTAAGCCTGGCCAACTTGGCGAGCTTCTCCGATACCGTCAGGACGATGTCGCTGACACTGCTCTTTTGCATCTCACACTTGACGCTGGTCAGCTTCAGGAAGTCCTCGCTCAGGATGCTGATTTCGTTAAAGGCCTCGTTGATCGTCGATTGCTTCTCGGCCTCGTCTATCTCGTTGTCAAACAACGTCAGGATACCCGTAAAGGCCTTGTTCTTGATGGCGTGAGACTTCCTCCGCTCGATGTTATGCCACTCCTGCAGGTAGATTATAGGGGCGAAATAATCCCCAATGTCGCGAAACAGATCCACATCCGCCTGACGCGGCTCCCGCTCCATCAGGAACTCGATGCACCCAAACGTCGCATTGAGAAAACTCAACGGCTTGGCGATTATATGCGCTATATCAAAGCCCGTACTCTGCGCGGGATAATGATAATAAACCGGATAAGACGGGGCATACGTGATGATCTGCTTCTTCTCCCGTATACACTCCCCGGCGATGCTCTCCCACGGCACCGACAGATTCAACAACACCTTCTTGTTCTCCTTGGTGTAACAAAAGGTCGGAAACCCACGGTCAACAAAGACCGTCAACGTCTGAAACGTCCCTATTGCCCTCTTGCAATAGTCGTTTATCCGGTCTAATATCTCTTCCAGGCTATTAGACGACTCTGCTATCCTCGATATCTCACGCAACATCTACTAAGGATTATACCGCCTCCCCCCAGACGCTGTCAAACTCAAAGAAAAGAAGAAGAGAAGAAAAAGAAAATAGGGGGCGGCTCCGCCCCCCCTAGACCCCCCTGCAAGGGGACCAGTCCCCTTGACCCCATAATGTCACATGTGGACAACCTTTCCAATGGTATACTGAACTCTTAACAATTACATTACTTGTTTTATGGCCATGACGGCCTGATTTTTGAGCATTTTGACGTATCTCAGGCGTGAGTTTTTTATTGCTTTGGGGTTGACCTTAGGCCAGTCGCCGTAGATTAGTCCTATTGGGGATTTGCGCACTATTATTGGGATCAGGATAAACGTCTGGACATTAAAGACGGTGTTCAGCCAGTTAGGGATGCAGGATTGGACCTCCACGTCGTTGACGTTGTTGATGATGACAATAGAGTCCTTGCTCAACGATATGTTGAAGACGTCGTTTGAGTTGTTGTCAATTGGGAATCGAAACTGTTTAACCAGGTTTTCGATATTGCGTCCGAATCCGAAACGGCCATCGATTGACTGTCCTTTAGCGTTCTTTATGCTGATGATGGTGCGTGTAAATTCCATTCCCCTGTACAGTACCTCAAGGATCATGTGCAAGACGTCGTTTAGGGAGAAGCTCTCCAGGAGGGTGTTGGTTATCTCCAGGATGCCTTTTGTGAGTATGTCCTCAGGCGTTATGATTTCGGTGTCATCCTCGCTGTCATAGACGTTGTCAAGTATCTGCAACGAGCGCACAGGTGTGATGATCTCTTGCTGGATATTTGGTATGTCCTGGCCTTGTATCAGGAAGCCTAAATTCCTTATGATGTTGCTGTGTTCAATGTTAAACTTGCTGTTTTCACAGTGGGTCATGAATATTTTAAGTGAGGCGTCAAGGACGTCTTTTATCATAGCCTCATCGCAGTTATCAAAGAGGTTCGTAAAGTTATTCAGGGTATCTTTCCATATCTTTACGTCAGGTTGTGGGGCGCTGACCAGCTCACAAAGATTGTTGGAAAAGATAGAGAGACTCCTTATGGTTTCTAAACTGTTTTGTGGCTTATCAAGCTTGTTCAACGGTATATGTTGCATACAGTATACAATGTTTTCGGAAAAGCGCCAGGCTTTGGCAATTACCATACCGATACTGTCATATCGCGCATTAAGGACAGCGAGCGCCGCTTCATTTTCAGTGGTCTTGCTGGTACCGGCAAGTTCTATGATCTGCTTGTGTTCATCCGGCAGATAAAACACGGTCAATAATTTTCCAAGGCCATGAAACATAGAACAGATAAAGGCCTCCTCTAATTCCTTAACGCCTAATCTAACGCCCATCCTCTTTGCTATCACGCCGCTAAGTAGCGACATCAAGACAGACTCCCTAAGCTCTAAGGCAAGGGAATTGTCCTTAATCGTCTCAAAGAGCGTAAGGGATAGGGCCACCTCCCTGACGTGACCAAAACCCAGGATATATATTGCACGTGAGATCGTGTTGATCTTCCCCCCTGCGTGATACCTGGCGTAAGAGGCCGAGTTTACCAACCTAAGTAATTTATTTGTCAGCGATATGTCTTCTAAAATAGTGTTTGTAAGCTCATCAACAGAGGCCTTGCTATTAGAGTTTGTCTGCGTATTGACCAGGGCAACAGTACGCCCCATTGTAGGAAACTCCCCCTTCGTCTTTATCCCGTCCACTATACGCATGACAACGGGCATCTTCTTCTCTATCATAAATTAACCGACAATCCCTCTATTAAATATACTACATTCAGACCTATTCTTGTCAACTGTTGTAATGGTGAATAAATCTAATAGTTCAGATATACATTTGACAATGTTGTGTATAATCAACCCACTGTCAACAAGGTAATAAGGGGTCAAGGGGTCCGTGACCCCTTGCAGGGGGTTCTAAAGGGGGGCGGAGCCGCCCCTTTCTTTCTCTTGTCTCCTTTCTTTTTTTAGTGGATAGGGTTTAGAATATCCAGATGGATGCTGTTTACATAGAGTGTGCATCGGGTGCAAGCGGCGATATGCTCGTGGGGGCAATGATTGACCTTGGCGTGCCCATCGACTACCTCAGGGATAACCTGAAATTCCTGCCAATTGGGAGCGACTGCATCAATTGCACGGGCGTCTTACGTGGCGGGATCAAGGCGACCAAGTTCAACGTGCGTATAGAGGATGACTACCACAGGGCCAACAGATGGTCGGACGTGGAAGGGATCATCAATGGCTCAGGGCTTAAGGACGGGATAAGGCAGCGGGGACTGAGGATATTTAAGGGCCTCTTTGCCGCTGAGGCCAGTGTCCACGGCACGTGCTATGAGCAGACACACCTGCACGAGCTTGGCGCCATAGACTGCCTCGTTGACATACTTGGATACCTCCTGGCCGTTGACTATCTGGGGATCGAGAGACAGTTTGTATCCCCGATAAACGTGGGAAGCGGCTCTGTAAAGACACAACACGGCATCTTGCCTGTCCCTGCCCCTGCTACGGCAGAGTTGCTCAAGGGGATGCCCGTCTACTCAACCAGCGTCAACGCCGAGCTTACAACCCCTACCGGTGCGGCCATTATAAGGCAGGAGTGTTGCGCGATCGATCACTTCCCGGAGATGACGCTCGCTGCCATTGGCTGTGGCGCCGGGGATAGGGATTTCTCCAACCACCCCAACGTGCTGAGGGCCTTCAGGGGTGAGACCTCAGACGGTGTAAAGCCCAAGACCATCATAATCGAGACCAACATAGACGACATGTCCCCACAGTTGTACGAACCCCTCATGGAGCAACTGTTTAAGGCCGGCGCCCTCGATGTCTTCCTCACCCCCATCATAATGAAGAAAAGCAGACCCGCCGTCAAACTGACCATCATAGCATCCACGGATATAAGAGAGGCGCTAACGGGGATCGTCTTTGCCCATACTACCACGATAGGTCTGCGCTACTACGAGGTCGATAGAGAGACCCTCAGACGCGAAACGACAACGGTTGCGACCCCCTATGGCGACGTGCGGGTAAAGATAGCCTTCCACGATGGCCGCATTACAAACGCCGCGCCGGAGTTTGAGGACTGCCGGTTACTTGCCGATAGACACAACGCATCTGTCAAGGACGTATACGCAGCTACATTGGATCGGATTCGCTCAGGGCAGCTCAATGGCATCAGGAACACGCAAGTACGTTAAGGCGGCGATTGCCGTGTTGAGCATCGTGGCCTTGGCCGTGGGATGGTATCTCTACGAAAGGGGTCACAAGCAGCCCCCAATCAAGGTGCTTGATACCGCAAAGGTGCAGCGGGCTGATATTTTCAGCGTCGTTGTAGAGACCGGCATCGTTAAACCCCAGGTGGGCGCCATGATGAAGATAGGCGCAAGGGCCACGGGTACCATCACCCACATGTATGCCCGTGTTGGCAACCCCGTCAAGAAGGGACAGTTGGTCGCCAAGATAGATGACAGAGAGAACCTCAAGGACATCGAGCAGTTGAGGGCAGCCCTGCGCAAGGCCCGGGAAGGCGTTGCAAAGATAGAAAACACCTATCCAATTATGATAAAAGAGGCCGAGGCCGATGTGGCCTACCGTCAGGCGCGGTTAGACCTTACTCGCGTGGAGATGGACAGGCAGGCTGAACTGTCGAGGCAGGAGTTCGTCTCCAGGAGCGACTACGACAAGGCCAGGGCAGACTACCTGCAGGCAAAGGCCGATCTGGGCAAGTACGATGAGACGCTCAGGCGTACCAAGGAGGGGTTCAGGGCCGACTTAGCTGTTGCGCGGGCGGATTTGGCCTCGGCTCAAAGCCAGTTGGAGTTGGCAGTCATAAGGCTCTCCTACACAGACATCATCTCCCCCATTGACGGTGTCGTATCGGATGTGACCGCGCAGGAGGGTGAGACCGTCGTGGCCGGTCTGCAGGTGGCGAACCTAGTCACGGTGATAGTCCCCGACAGGCTTGAGATGTGGCTCTACATCGACGAAACCGACGTTGGCAGGATCACCGTAGGCTTGGAGGTAGACTACACCGTTGACACCTACCCAGAGCGAACCTTCAAGGGCGTCATAGACAGGATCGACCCCTACCCGCTGGTAAAGGACAACATCGTGTATTATCAGGCGATCGTCAACATCCCCGACGAGGAAGCCCGGGTCCTCAGAACCGAGATGACCACGCACGCCAGGGTCATGGCGGATAAAAAGACCAACGTCCTGTGTGTACCCAACAGCGCCATCAAATTATCAAATTCGCTCCCTACAGTCGCTGGGTCAAATTCGCTCCCTACAGTCAGTGGGGAGGAGGGCAAGGAGGTCGTCTACAGGGTCATCAACGAGACCACCACCGTCAAGACCCCCGTAAAGACCGGCATAAGAGGCGAGGACATGACCGAAATCCTCTCCGGCCTCTCCGAAGGCGACGTCGTGGCCACCAAGATAGTTACCACAACAAACTCACAGAACCAAAAAGACCAACCCCCCGCCGCCCATAAGTAACTCAGGAAAAGGGAAAGAAGGGGACGGCTACTTCCATATTTTTAGGACTGTTACAGCCAACGAAGCAGTCGTTAGACCGTAATAGTTCACCACCCTATATTAAAAAATCACTTAAATTATTCTTACTGTAAATATTTCTGTGATAAGTACCTGCCCTACCAGAAGAGAAGAAAGAAAGGGGCGGCTCCGCCCCCCTTTAGAACCCCCTGCAAGGGCACCAGTGCCCTTGACCCCATAATTCTTAATCCTGATGTCTCATTCTTAATCATATCATCACAGGATTTTTGACAGCAAGAAATTATTTATTATCAACGCGTTACGTCTGATATGGTCAACAACGATATTATGCTCAAATTTGCTTAACAGATTGTTTTTACATAATATTTCATTTGACTATGTGAACTATTACGTTACAGCAACCCCGAGTGCCTTAAGGCCTCCTTTAACTCAGGGTCTTTCTCGGCTTTTTCTCTAATTGCACGTTCCAGTTTCTCTGCTTTCTCTGCCCGAGCCTCAAGTTCCCTGGTGGTGCGTACCACAGGGGCCAGGGTTGTTCGTCTGTCCCACAAGATGAACCCGACAATAACAAGCACACTGCTCATTGTTACACTGATCAGCACATATATCACCCCTTTGAGATCGTCGATTCTCTGGTTGGTGGCCCTCAGACCGTCGTCTATCTTTTGGTTGACGGCATCGAACCTCTGGTTGATAGCATCGAACCTCTGGTTGATGGCCTTGACGTTGTCGTCGAGCCTTTGGTTTAAGGCATCGAGCCTTTGGTTGACGGCCTTTAAGGCCTCTTCAAACCGGATCATCCGATCCCTGTCCACCTGGGTGAATGACGAATCGGCTGCCCCAGCCACTGTAAGGAGCGGAACCGACCCAGCGACTGTAAGGAGCGGAACCGAATTAATCCCGATTGCCGTGCAAAACAGCAAACCAAAAAGCATCATTTTAAAAAGCATCATCAAAGTCTTCATGATTAATTGTACCATAAAAACTCTGAGAAAAAAACAGGTGTCAATGGCCACAGCGCCCGAATGTCAACAGCATTTGACAGGATTTGAGGGTTATTCTACGATATCTCAATCGGATTGTTAGAATAATGTATGTTAAGGAGGATTTAGTTAGGGAAACCTACCGCGATAATAACCCCATCCCCCACGCCAACTCCCCCCAATCCCACACAATATACCCTCACCGTCACCAAATCCGGCACAGGTTCAGGCACAATCACCGCATCGACAGGCACGATCTCCTAGAGCGGCAATACTGACACGGTTGCCTACGACCCCAATACATCCGTAACCCTCACGGTAAAACCAGGCTTGTCATCGACCTTTGACAAGTGGTCAGGATGCGACACGACCGCCGCAAATCACTGCACGGTGCAGATGACAGCCAACAAGACCGTCGGGGCCGCATTTGCATCATCGGGGGGCGGCTCCGCTCCCTTTTTCTTTTTTCCTAAAGAGCCACGCTACCGTATCATCAAACAGCTCGTATGCGGCTGGTACTGCAAAGAGCGTCAAAAATAGCGATGTGGTGAGTCCTCCGATTGTGGCGATGGCCATTGGGGAGCGTGTCTCCGATCCCTCGCCAACGCCGAGGGCTATGGGCAGCATACCAAAGATCATGGCAACCGTGGTCATCAGTATGGGGCGAAGGCGCACGGGACAGGCCTCGCATAGAGCGTCATGGGTCTTGTAACCACGCTCCCTCAGCGTATTGGTGTAGGCGACAATGAGTATGGAGTTCTTCTTGACAAGCCCCATCAGGAGGATCAACCCAATGAAGCTGAATATGTTAAGCGTCTTGCCGGTTAACAAGAGCGCCCCAAAGGCGCCGATAAAGGACAGCGGCATCGCCAAAAGCACCGTCACGGGGTGTATGAAGCTCTCAAACTGCGCGGCAAGTATCATGTAGGCCATGACCACGCCAAGGAATATGGCTATGCTCAGGTAATAAAAGGACTCTCCCATGAACTCGGCAATCCCCTTGTAAATCGTGGTGTACTCCGGTGGCAGCACGCTGTTGGCGATGTCGTCAAGTTGTGATGTTGCCTGTCCCAGGGGGATGCCTTCCAGGTTTGCAAACAAGAAGATGGCCCTCTGTCTATTCACCCTTATGATACTTGTCGCTGAGGCGCCCTCTATGACCGTTACCACATTTGACAACTCTATGAGCGCCCCGCTCCTGGAGCGAACGTAGAGACCTTCAATCTTATTGGGCTGTGCCCTGTCCTGTGGGTTTAGCCTGACCCTGACGTCATAGCGTCTGCCCTTGGAGGTGTCCTTGTAGTGTGTGATATCGGCCTCCCCTCCGATGAGGACGTTTATGGCCTCTGCCACCGTTGCTACATCCACGCCCAACTCCGCCGCCCTGTCCCTGTCAATAATGACGCGCACCTCGGGCTTGCCCAACTCAAAGGAGGTATCGACGTCAACGATCCCCGGCAGCTTTGAAAACCTGCCGACTATCTCCTGCGTATAGGTGTTGAGGGCGCTTAGGTCACTGCCCCTGATGATAAACTGGATTGGCGCGTTTCTCAGCCCCCCCCCTACGATTGCGACATCCTCGGCGGTTGCCTTAAGCCCGGGGATCGTCTGGGACAGCGCCCTTCTGACATCCGCCTTTATCTGCTCCTGGGTCTTCTTTCTCTCGCTGATGGGCGGCAACCCAACAAACATTGAGGCCTTGTTGATCTCTGACGACATCTCATATCCCTGTGCATAGAACAAGCTCTTGACCTCAGGCAGGCCACTTACAATGGCCTCGGCCTTCTTAAACATACTGTCAACGGCCTCCACGGAGTAATCAACAGGGGCCTGCAACCGCACCACAAAACGCCCCTGGTCCTCCGGCGGCACCATCTCCTTGCCGATGAACTTCGTGATATACAGGCTAAAGGCAAATATGCACCCCGCCAGAAACAGCACCTTTAACCGGTGCCTCAAGGCCACGATCAACATCCTCTTGTACAGGCGTTCAAGGTAGGCGTAGAAGGTCTCAAACCACCTGTGAAACCAACTATTAGCGGCTTTTTCGGGCTGCCGCGGACGTATAAACCTGGATGCGAGCATCGGCGTCAACGTAAACGAAACAAGCATGGATACCATAACGGAAAAGACCACGGTTAATGCAAACTGCAGGAAGAACCTCCCAATAAGCCCCTTCATAAAGGCCACGGGCAGAAATAT
>JADFXD010000033.1 GCA_015233725.1 Nitrospirota bacterium
GGAGCGTCCTGGAGCGGTAAAGAACCAGGAGCGTCCTGGAGCGGTAAAGAAGCAGGAGCGTCCTGGAGCGGTAAAGAAGCGGAGCCATCACCCTTCTTCTCTTTTCTTAGGGCTGAACAATTACCATTAGTCAGATGCGATTGCCCTGGTCTTTTGAAATAAGCTGATTTTTATAAAATTATCGGTAATAACACGTAAAATATCTATAATATAGATTGTTTTGACTATGTATAACATTTATACGTAATAGATGTATGATTATTATGTTAAAGGTTTATTTAATCGTAAATAACGTGAACTACCTGGAAAAACGGCAGTCAATAACTCATGCAACCTTAATGATAGATCAGGTATAATGGGTGCCCGCCTTCTCAAAATGATCGGGGAACATTAGGTATCATCCTTTGATGGCAGAGGTATAGCAGCCTGGGGTATGATTGACAGAGGTATATGATATATAATAGATTGTATATCCAAGGCATTGGATGGCAAAGTTGCGACTTGGGCGCTACAGGTGTATAAATTAAGGAGGTGTATATTTAATGGCTAAAGCGATAGAGTTGTATAATCTGCTAAAAGACAAGTTAGGCGATGAAGGCGCCGTTGCCATCATTGACGCTATTGACAATGTAGTGGAGCGGGCAAGGTATGTCCCTTTTCCACCCGACAATGGAATCGAGGCGGTAACAAAGGCCGATTTAATAGCGCTTGAAAACGAGTTGAAGGCTGATTTAATAGCGCTTGAAAATGCGATAAGGGCTGACAGTGGCGCTATTAAAGCCGACATTACCGCTGTTAAAGCCGACATTACCGCTGTTAAGACTGACATTGCCGGTGTTAAGACCGACATTGCCGCTGTTAAGGCTGACATTGCCGTACTTGAGAGCAAGATATCTGGTGAGTTCAAGAGGATCGATGGCGAATTCAAGAGACTTGACGAAAAAATCGACAGTGTTTCCAAGAGAATCGATGAAAAAATCGACGGCGTTTCTAGGATAACCGACGAAAAAATCGACAGCGCCTCCAATAGAACCAATGGCGAATTCAAGAGAATCGATGAAAAGATCGACAGTGGGTTCAAGAGAATCGATGCCGAATTCAAGAGAGTCGATGAAAAGATCGACAGTGGGTTCAAGAGACTCGACGAAAAGATCGACAGTGTTGCCAAGAGACTCGACGAAAAGATCGACAGTGTTGCCAAGAGAACCGATGAAAAGATCGACAGTGCGTCCAAGGCCTTGCGCCTGGAGATGAACGAACGCTTTATCCGCCTTGAAGATAAAATGGATGGAGAATTTAAGGCCTTACGGTTGGAAATGAAGCTAATACTTCTGTTTATAATATTCTTTATGATTATCACCAACCAGAGGGCGCTCGACATCATCGCCAAGGTATTTGGACTCATGAAGTAAGGCCGTAGGCAACCGTGGTATGACAACATTTAAAGGTAAGTATATATTATGCGCTTAGGCGGCTATCCCAGCGACTGTAAGGGTGCGAGCCGCACGGGCAATAAGGAGCGAAGCCAAATCAACCACTGTAAAGAGCGAAGGCAAATCAAAAGCAAGGTCTTTTATCCGCTCCTTATAGCGTTTGTTGGTCTGTTGTGTTATAGCAACACCTTCAATTCACCCTTTGTCTTTGATGACAATATGAACATCATCAGCAACTCTCTCATACGGGATATTAGGTACTTCACAGGTACCGCAGTACCGGCAGCGTCCATCTCTAATGTTCACATGCTACATATAAGGAGATTTTTTAAGTCCAGATTTGTTGGCTATTTAACCTTCGCTATTAACTTCAACCTCAATGGCCTTGACGTTACGGGCTATCACGTATTCAATCTGATAGTCCACATAACTAACGCGTTGCTTATCTACTGGCTCATCGTCCTTGCCTTCAAGACGCCATATTTTCAGAGACAAGGAGGATATGAGCAGCACTACACAGATGTTTTTGGCGGCAGATACACCCATAAGACCTTGGCCCTGGCAATTTCGTTGCTATTTGTGTGCCATCCGGTGCAGACAGAGGCGGTTACCTATATTGTCCAGCGCCTTGCCTCTCTGGCCACGCTATTTTACCTCCTTGCCATCGTGATGTACATAAAATCGAGGCTTGCCAGCTCATATTCAGGAAAGGCCATCGGCATTACGGCAGCGCTCCTTTCAACAATCCTGGCTATGAAGACAAAGGAAATATCCTTTACTCTGCCTGTCGTTATAACCCTGTTTGAGTTTATGTTCTTTACGGGTGGATTTAGACAAAGATGCCTCTACGTAACCCCATTTCTTCTTACCATGTCCATAATACCGATGACCCTCATAGGAAACGGCGGCTCTATGGCGCAACTACACGACCTCGACAGGTCAATAGAAATAGCAAGTTCAGAAGACATATCCAGGTGGGACTATCTCTTTACGCAGTTCAGGGTAATTGTGACCTATATGAGGCTCCTGGTTTTACCGCTCAATCAGAACCTCGACTATGATTATCCAATTTACAGGGCATTTTTTACCCCGGCGGTGTTAATATCCCTTGCCTTGATTATTTCAATTGTCGGTATAGCGTTCTATTTATACCGCCTCTCATTATACAGCCTCTCAGGCAAGACTGACCCAGCCACTGGTGAATCCGAACATATCAGCAGACCTTACCTAAGATTAACCTCCTTTGGAATATTATGGTTCTTTGTTACCTTATCCGTTGAGTCAAGCGTAATCCCCATCGCTGATGTGATATTTGAACATCGGTTGTACCTGCCTTCAGTTGGGGCGTTTATCGCTATAACGACAGGGACTGTGGTTGTCCTGGCCAAGGGAGCCAAAACTATATCTCAAAGAAAGGCGGCAGTAAAAAGATTCATCTTGCCTCTCTCGTTGTTAATACTGACCATATTATCAATTGCAACGTATGCGAGGAACATCGTCTGGCAGGATGAAGTCAGATTATGGTCAGATGTGGTAAAGAAAAGCCCCAATAAGGCACGCCCTAACTTACACCTCGCGGACGAATATGTCAAACTCGGATATATCAATGACGCCATAAGGCAATATCAGACAGCCATAAGCCTGAAACCTGATTACGCCGACGCTCATATGAGCCTTAGCCGTGTCTATGCCTCATCAGGCCGATATGACGATGCCGTAAGGGAGGCTCAAGTAGGAATGAAGTGCTACAAGGATGCTTACAGACCTGACCAGGTACAAGTAAGCTTCGAGGATTACTTTGCTAATGCCCATTTTTCACTTGGCAACGCATTTGTTAGCTGGGGGCGTATGGAGGCGGCCTTAAAGGAGTATCTTACCGCCATCGAGCTCAAACCTGACTATGCCGAGGCATACGTTAGCGCCGGAAACGTCTATACCACCCAGGGCCACTACGACGAGGCCATTAAAGAATATCAAACAGCATTAGAGATAAGACCAGGCTTCCCCGACGCACAACAAAACCTCTCCTTCGTACAACAGAAAAAATTAAGAAGGGAGGACTTTGCCAATTGAGCCAGTGGTCGCTGACCACCTCCCTCAGACCCACCCACAAGGGGAGGGGCAAGCCGCCCCAGGCACGAAGAAGTCCCCTTGACCCCATCATGGGTAGGTGCTACCTCGTATGTTATTGCCCTGCCTTAACCCAATAAAATCCTAAGCCTCTATCTTTGAGTAAAACTGATAGCTATTTTTGCTGGTACTCTTTACGTGATACATAGCGATGTCGGCGTTGGTCACCAGGAGCTCGACATCGTCGCCATCTGAGGGAAACACGCTTATGCCGATGCTTGTACCAATCAGGCACTTGTTGCCGGAGAGGTGAAATGGCTTGGTCAATGCCTCGATGATGTAATCGGCTATCAGGGCAGAGTCCTCCGGCTTGGATATCCTCGATAGGATTACCGTGAACTCATCCCCGCCCATTCGTGCCACGGTATCGGAGTTGCGGAGGCAGCCCTTCACTCTGCTTGCGGCCTCCTTCAATAGCTGATCGCCAACGTCATGACCACAGACGTCGTTGACCATCTTGAAGTTGTCCAGGTCAAGAAACATGATCGCAAATTGATGCTCATACCGCTTTGATATCTTTAACACCTCGCTGAGGCGTTCGTAGAACAGTATGCGGTTGGGAATGTCTGTCAGGGCGTCGTAGTTGGCCATGTGATAGAGGCGCTCCTCGATGAGTTTTCGCTCGGTGTCGTCGGTCTTGACGGCTACAAAGTGCGTGATTTGACCATTTTGATTCTTTATTGGCGATATGCTTTGAATCTCCCAGTATAGTTCTCCATTTTTCCGCTTGTTGCACATGCTGCCATGCCACACCTTGCCAGCAAGTATTGTATGCCACAGCTCCCGATAGAACTCCGGCGGATGCTTGCCCGACTTTAACACCGCCAGCGTCTGACCGGAGACCTCCTCGAGCTTGTATCTGGTCATCTTTGTAAACTGTGGGTTTACGTATTCTATCTTACCGGTTATATCTGTTATAACCACGCCCACTGGACTCTGCTCAACCGCAGCAAACAAGACCAGCACCTGCTCCTGCATCTTAACCCGCTCCGTGATGTCCTTAGAGACGTGTACAACCCTGCTGACCTCGCCATTTTCATCAACGATGGGATAAACCGAGACCTCCACAAGGCTCCTCTTACCATCCCTGTCTGAATGAACATGCTCAACGGTCTTGGACCTCATGCCCTCTTTCAATTCATCAAACACACAGGGGTCACTTAATATGCCACATGGACCCTCCTGATGGTGAATCACCTCATAACAGGACTTCCCTACGATCTCTCTCAACCCATAACCATACTTCCCCAGGGCGCTCTCATTAGCCCACACGATCTTGTAATCCCTGGTGATCAAAAATATCTCATCTGGGATACCGTGCATGATGCCCTCAACCATCTGCTTTACCTCTCGGAGTTCCTTCATGGACAGACGCAGGTCATCTTCTATCCTCTGTCGCATAACGATCTCGGCCTTAAGCTGTTCGTTGACCGCCTCAAGCCCAGCCGTGCGCTCCCTGATCACCGCCTTTAAGGGACGAGCGATACCGATTGTGACCATCGAGGCTATTGCTATCCCTATGATCACGGTCAGGATGCCAACAATTGTCAGTTGGTCCTTGGAATGGGTATAGACCTCATAGGCCGTCCTGTAATCCTGCTTTGCACTGCTTCTCTCGAGTTCCACTATCTTGTCAAGGGTGTTAAGCCACCTCCATTGGACCGGTCTTACTTCATTGACAAGGGTACTGTAACCGTATTGTGTTTTAACCTCTGGGGCGTTTGCTATGAGCTTGTCCCACAAGAGGCGAGTCGTCTTGTCATCCCTGGTCATTTGCTCCATCAGCAGGCCCGCCTGGCCGCCATCCAGTAGCAGTGCCAGGTTTCCCTTGACCTCTTCATATCTCTTTCGGTTTTCGCTAATACGCCTTATCTCATCTGCCCTGTTTACGTCATCCATCAGGACGTTTCTGACCAAGACCGCCTCGTTGCGGATGAGATAGCGCATCTCCTGGGCCAGGTCCGTCTTTACGGAGGAGACGCTGATGATCCTGTCCAGCTCCTTATAATTGCTGTCAAGCCCCATGTGCCCTAGTGAGATCAATAAGACCATCATAGAGAGAAAAATTATGAAGCCCGCTGATACTAATATATAGAACCTATAGTTGTTTTTCATTGATCAGATTATAACATTTTGCTACGCCTGAGATAAAAAATTAAAGAAGAGAGAAAGAAAGGGGCGGCTCCGCCCCCCTTTAGAACCCCCCGCAAGGGGTCGCGGCCCCCTTGACCCCATAATTATAGCATTGATCACCATGAAAAATTGATGCACCCTAACTATCCAAATGCTTGCTTTGTAAGTAAAAAATATTGTAGACTGATAACTTAGGGAATTTATGAGACTAAAGAGATTTAGGGATTGGCCGCTTTTCTGGAAGAGCATAAGTATATCAATAACAACGTTATTGGTCGTATTCATGGCGATTGTCTTATACTTTATACCGCTTACTGAGAAGAATATGGTTAATGAGAAACTCCACTCGCTCAAGGGGTTGACAGACGTCGTGTACTCCATCATAGCCAGGTATGATGAGCGTGCCAATAAGGGTGAATTTAGCCAGGAGGAGGCACAAGACAGGGTTAAGGCACAAGTACGCAGCATACGGTATATGGAGAAGGAGTATTTCTTTATAAGCGATATGCAGCCAAGGATGATCCTCCACCCCCTTAAGCCGGACCTTGAAGGCAAGGACCTCAGTGATTATAAAGATGCCAAGGGTAAACGTCATTTCATTGAAATCGTAAAGGTTGCCCGGAAGGATGGGCAGGGGTATGTCGGTTATATGCAGATTCTACCGGGGGTGCCCAAGCCGCTTCCAAAGCTGTCATACGTGAAGCTGTTTAAGCCCTGGGGCTGGATTATCGCCACAGGCGTTTATATTGACGACATAGATGCGCAGATGGCAAGACTAAAGGTGAAGATATTTATTGGCACGCTAATATGCTTTGGTTTTATCATAGGATTTTCCCTGTTTATTTCGCGTCTTAACACACTCCCCATTGTCAGGGGCATGGAGACGATGAAGCAGGTGTCACAGGGTAATCTTGCCATTGAAATCGAGGTTGACAGTATGGATGAGATCGGCCATCTGCTGCTTGCCATCAGGGATACGGTCGAGAGGCTCAGGGAGATAATAACGACTGTCAAGACCTCAGCCGATAGCATCGCAACCGCTAGCGAGGAGTTAAGTGCAAACTCAAGACAGATGTCTGTGGGGATCAGCGAGCAGGCAAACAGGGCGACTCAGATCGCAACGTCATCAACACAGATGTCTCAGACGGCATCGGATATTGCCCAGAACACATCTTTTGTATCCGAGTCGGTTGAGACCACGGCAAGGGTCGCTGCCGATGGCGCCTCCATAGTCAATCAATCCGTGGATATGGTCAGGGCAATCGCCGGCACCGTAGAGGAGTCTTCCAGGTTTGTGACATCCCTTGGAGACCGATCAATGAAGATAGGCGACATCATAAACGTCATCAAGGACATAGCCGATCAGACCAACCTCCTTGCCTTAAACGCGGCCATCGAGGCTGCAAGGGCTGGAGAGCAGGGTAGGGGGTTTGCAGTTGTTGCCGATGAGGTCAGAAAGCTGGCCGAACGCACATCCAAGGCTACATCGGAGATAAGCGAAATGATCGGCAATATACAGCATGAGGTCAAGTCCACGGTGAACTCCATGAACGACGTAACGCAAAAGGTAGAGACCGGGGTGACACAAGTTACCAGGGCAGGGGATTCCCTAAGAGACATCGTGCAGAACGTTGGGAATCTGCAAGGGCTTGTCCAGAGCATAGCCACATCCACCGAGGAGATGTCATCCGTCTCGGAGACCATCCAAAAGGACATCGAGGCCGTGGCTAATATCTCCAATGAGGCCTCGGCAGGTTCCGATCAGATTGCCCAGTCCGCCTCAGACTTGGCACAGCTTTCGGTTGACCTGCAGCAGATCATAGATCAATTCAAGGTCTGAGCGCAAAGAAAAAGCAACAAGAGAGAGCTTTGACTCCATAGTCATGTACTCGTTACCCATGAAAAACTTATGCCCCCCTACCATCAGATGGTTGCTTTGTAAAGGAAAAATATTGTAGACTTATTTTCAAGTGTTTAAACATCTATAATGTGAGAGGTGAAGGAGATTATGAAACTAACGAGATTTAGGGATTGGCCGCTTTTTTGGAAGAGCATATGCGTATCAATAACAACGCTATTAGTCATACTTATGGCGATTGTCTTTTATTTCATACCGCTTACAAGGCAAAATATGTTCGATGAGAAACTCAACTCCCTCAGAAATCTGGTAGACGTCACGTACGCCCTCATGACCGAGTACGATGAGCGTGCCATTAAGGGTGAATTTAGCCATGAGGAGGCACAAAACAGGACTAAATTACGCATACGCAACATCAGGTATATGGGTAAGGAGTATTTCTGGATAAACGACTTGCAGCCAAAGATGATCATGCACCCCATCAAAACGGAACTCGACGGCAAGGACCTCAGTGACAATAAGGACCCAAACGGGAAGCATCTTTTTCTTGAATTCGTAAAGGTTGCCCAGAGGGATGGCGCCGGATATGTCGATTATATGTGGTCCAAGCCTGGGTCGTCCAAGCCGGTTCCAAAGCTCTCATACGTGAAACTGTTTAAGCCCTGGGGCTGGATCATAGGGACAGGCGTTTATATTGATGACATAGATACGCATATGGCAAGGCTGAAGGCAAAGATATTTATTGGCATGATAGTATGTTTTGCTTTTATCCTTGGATTTTCCTTGTTTGTCTCACGTCTTAATACACTTCCCATTGTCAGGGGTATGGAGACGATGAAGGAGGTTGCACAGGGTAACCTTGCCATTGACATAGAGGTTGACAGTGCAGATGAGATCGGCCATCTCCTGCTTGCCATCAGGGACACGGTTGAGAGGCTCAGGGAGATGATAACGATGATCAAGACCTCAGCCGATAGCATCGCCACCGCTAGCGAGGAATTAAGCGCAAACTCAAAACAGATGTCTGTGGGGATCAACGAGCAGGCTACCAGGTCAACTCAGATCGCTACGGCATCAACGGAGATGTCGCAGACGGCATCGGATATTGCCCAGAACACATCTTTTATATCCGAGTCGGTTGAGACCACGGCAAGGGTCGCTGCCGATGGCGCCTCCATAGTCAATCAATCCGTGGATATGGTCAGGGCAATCGCCGGCACCGTAGAGGAGTCTTCCAGGTTTGTGACATCCCTTGGAGACCGATCAATGAAGATAGGCGACATCATAAACGTCATCAAGGACATAGCCGATCAGACCAATCTCCTGGCCTTAAACGCTGCCATAGAAGCGGCACGAGCGGGAGAGCAGGGCAGGGGGTTTGCCGTCGTTGCAGATGAGGTCAGAAAGCTGGCCGAGCGCACATCCAAGGCCACCTCAGAGATAGGCGAAATGATCGGCAACATACAGCATGAGGTCAAGGCCACGGTAAACTCCATGAACGACGTCACGCAAAAGGTAGAGACAGGGGTAGGACATGTTACCATGGCAGGGGATTCCCTCAGAGACATCGTGCAGAACGTGAAGAATCTGCAAGGGCTTGTCCAGAGCATAGCCACAGCCACCGAGGAGATGTCATCCGTATCGGAGACCATCCAAAAGGACATCGAGGCCGTGGCCAATATCTCCAATGAGGCCTCGGCAGGTTCCGATCAGATTGCCCAGTCATCCTCAGACCTGGCACAGCTTTCGGTTGACCTGCAGCAGATCATAGATCAGTTCAAGGTCTGAGCCTACATAAATCTATGGAGATGTTGAGCCTTATACCCTCAAAAGACGCAATCTCTAATGTCATAGAGGCAGGTAACAAGGAGCTTCCAACGGTATCTGTAGTGGTTATAAAGATGCTGAGGATGTCCCAACAAAACGATGCCTCCATTGTAGACCTGGTCAGGCTCGTGGAGACAGAGCCCACTATCGCAGCGAGGATACTCAAGCTGGTCAACTCACCCGCATACAGGATAAGACACAGCATAACCGACGTCAAGGAGGCCATTGAGGTGCTTGGGTTTTCGACCATCTGGTCCCTGGCATTGGAGATATCCCTGCATGAGCAATTCTTTACAATCGGTACAAGACCTGGCTTTGACCGTATGTTCTTCTGGCAGCACTGTCTTTCGGTGGCGTGTCTGAGCAGGGCTATAGCCCAGGAGGTTGGATACCAGAATCACAACGAGGCCTACCTCACTGGCCTGCTTCACGACCTGGGCAAGATAATAATAGAGGCATCTGGTCGTATCACCTATTCGGAATTTCTCGACAATCTCCCAAAGATAAACGGTATACTCATCGAGGAGGAGGTCAAGTTCATCGGCATGGGGCATGACGATGTCGGGGCTTTTTTTTCCCAGCTATGGGGATTTCCGGAGTTTATTACGTTGGTGATAAAGTGCCACCATCAGCGCTTTGAGCACCTCAACCTCAGTGTCAACGACACACTGCTGATATCCATAGTGTCGCTGGCAAATCTCATCGCCTGGACCCAGGGCATAGGCTCCGTAAACATCGTAAGGCATCCAATCCTTCAGCCCGAGGCAATCAAGGCCATTGACATAAGCAAGCTGCAACTGCGCAACCTCGTTGAGAGGCTCGATATAGAGCTGAAACACCTCGCCAGTTTCTATAACTTCAGCTTTCCAACCATTGACAAGTTTCGTGAAAACCTCCTGCGTGCAAACATTGCCCTGAGCCAGAAGCACACACATTACTTCTATCTCACGGGTCTAACGCAGGACACCACCCCCAATATCTCAAAGAGCCTGACCGCCCCACACAGCAGTATGGATGGCGCTGAGATAATCGCTGTCACCCTCAAGGCAATCCAGGCAGACTTCCACTACGACCGCCTCTATCTGATGGAGGTAGAAAAGGAGACGAGGAGCCTCAAGGTCAAGGCTATTTACGAGGCAGCATCCCATAGCAGCCTGGCCATTGGTTTTGGCATTGTGATTACACCCTATCTGGAGGGATTCATTGAGTGCCTCAGGAGAAAGAAGCCGGTTGTCATCCACGGCTCAACCACCGAGGAGTGTAGTCTACTTAAGCAGATGGGGATCAAGGAGATGGGCATTGTCCCGTTGACGAACAACAATCAGATACTTGGCATCATCGGGGTGGACAACATCCTCTCAGGCGCCCCCATATATCAACACGACCTCTCCTATGTCAGCATGGTTGCAAATGAGCTTGGCATGGCCCTTGAGCACGCAGATATCTTTGAGAGGTACAGGGTCAGGGCAACCATAGACGCCCTGACGCGCGTACACAACCGAGGCTCGCTGGACGAGCTCCTTGACAACAGTTTTAATCATGCCAGGCAGCACGACACAGACCTCGCCATCGGCATGATAGACATAGACCACTTCAAGCAGTTCAACGACTCCTTTGGTCATCAGGCGGGGGACAGTGTGCTCAAGCTCATAGCCTCGGCGATAACCAAGCTCTCAAGGCCTGGGGATTATGTGGGGCGATATGGCGGGGAGGAGTTTGTTGTCATATTAAATGGCACCAGCTTTGACAATGCCATGTTCTATGCCGAGCGGTTGCGCAAGGAGGTCGAGAAGCTCGGCAACATCCTGGTCAAGCGTTTCCGCGGCCACCTGCTGACGATCAGCGCCGGTGTAGCGATCTACGACCCCTCGATGAAGGATGTCTCCGACCTCGTCAGCAAGGCCGACAAGTCCCTCTACGCAGCCAAGAACCAGGGAAGAAACCGAGTCGTCGGCCTTTAGGAAAAGGCAAAGAAAGAAGGGGAGCGGCTCCGCCCTCCCCTCAGACCCCTCCTGCAAGGGGTTACGGACCCCTTGACCCCTTATTGCTTGTGCCTATTACTCATTGTGTTTACCAACAATTTACTTTCACTAGGTCTACTTAATATACGTTAATTGTTTTTTATTAATTGCCAATGTTCAAGCCAATTCCTATCGCAACAAGAAAATCCTCATACGACTTAAAGAAAACCGTCTCTCTATTTTTTCTGATACCGTTTACAACAACCTCTTCTAGTAAATTTGCGTGCTGCTCAAGGCTATTTTGCTCAATTTTAGAATGATAACCGTCTCCGACTATATCATCCCAATAAAGCTTGCCGATCGAAATGAAAAACGCCCCTTCTTGCACATCTTTACGATATATGAATATCTGTAATTTTTTTTGGGGGGGGACGATCAAATTTGTCGGCATAACTGCATGTAGCCGCCCATATCAAGTTTGGATCGTATTGCTTCTTCATGTTGTCTCCTTATAGCCCATAATCAATTACACCTCTTTTGATTAAGTTAAAGCCTCAACAGTGTTAATCTCTATAAGAAATTCATTCATGACATCTATATATATCACTCCCGTTTCATTAAAGTCTAACGAGGTGGCACATAAAAGTTCCCACGGGAACAAGGCTCTGCAGGAAGGGGTCAAGGGGTCCGTGACCCCTTGCAGGGTGGGTCTGAGGGAGGGGCGGAGCCACCTCCTTTCTTTCTTGTCTTTTCTTTGTCTTAGTCGCTTAGGCCCAGGTATAGCATAAGCATGTCCCGACCGTAGAAGAGCGCCACGACCGATGCCGCAGCCAGAAACGGGCCAAAGGGCACCTTGGTCTTCCGGTCCTTGCCCTTAAACACCATCAGCGCAAGGCCGTAGATGGAGCCTGTTAAGCTCCCGATAAAGATCGTCATCAAGACGTACTTCCAGCCAAACATCGCCCCAAGCATCGCCATGAGCTTGATATCTCCACCCCCCATACCACCCTTGCTCACCACGGCTATGACGTAAAATATCCCGCCGCCAACCAACAATCCAACGACAGACCACGTAAACCCCAACACACCGCCATATCCATATAGATCGGGAAGGATGACACTTGCGGCCACCAACCCTATGACCACACCAGGGATCGTTATCACGTCGGGGATAATCTGATGGTCTATGTCTATGAATGTTATCACGATCAAGGCAGATAGCAAGACCACGTAAAACAGACTGTAATACGTCAACCCAAACCGATGAAACGCAAAGGCGTAAAACACCCCGTTAAGCAGCTCCACAAACGGATAACGTAGCGATATCCGTTGCCCGCAATAGTAGCACTTTCCCCTGAGGACGATGTAGCTAAAGATCGGGATGTTCTGCCAAAAGGCAATGGGCTTGTCGCATTTGGGACAGTGAGAGGCAGGCCTGACGATCGAAAGCCCCAGAGGCAGCCTGTATATGCACACGTTTAAGAACGACCCTATCGCCAGACCGGTCGTAAAAAAGACGACGTAAAGGTAATACGACGGTATGGCAAACCCCAGATCGCCCATTGTACTATAGTAGATTGCGTATGATGGATTTAACCTTTGTGTTTGTCATGAAAGATATCATCCAGGGCCTTTTCCTGACGCATCTTTGAGTACCTTGTCTCGCTGATGATATCGATGTCCCATCCGGTTAGCTTCATGGCGAGCTTTACGTTTTGGCCCTTCTTCCCGATGGCAACTGATAGCTGGGCGTCTTCCACGACGGCCATGGCGGTCTTGTCCTCCTCGTTGACGCCAATCTTATCGACCTCCGCTGGTGTCAGGGCGCGTGAGATGTAGATACGCGGGTCCGGCGACCAGAGGATTATGTCGATGCGCTCCCCCCTGAGCTCGCGGACGATGGTCTGCACGCGTGTGCCCTTCATGCCAACACAGGCGCCAACGGGGTCTATCGAGGTGTCCTTGCAAAAGACGGCCAGCTTTGTACGCTCCCCCGGCTCCCTGACAACACCCTTTATGATGACGATGTTGTCGCTGATCTCGGGGACCTCCATCCTGAACAACTCGACAACAAAATCGGTTGACGTCCTGGAGAGCATGATCTGCGGCCCCTTTGACGTTATGACGACCTCCCTGATGTATGCCCGCACCGTGTCGCCGGTCTTGAGGTGTTCCCTCTGGATGGTCTCCTTGATCGGCAAGAACGCCTCCGTCTTGCCAAGACCAATGTAGTACATCCCCTTCTCGCGCCTGAGCACCGTGCCAGATGCTATTGTGCCCACCTTTGTGATGAACTTGTCGTAGATGACGTCTCTTTCGGCCTCACGCACCTTCTGCAATATGACCTGTTTGGCGGTCTGTGCGGCAATCCTCCCAAAGTCCTTGATATCAAGTGGCTCCTTGACCGTATCACCAATCACGGCCTGGTCGCTTAAGAGCAGGGCATCGCTCAGGGCAATCTCTGTGTGCTTGTCCTTGACCTGCTCGACGACGTTTTTGATCTTGTATGCGGCGATCTCATAGTTATCGGGGTTGATAAACAGACCGACGTTTTCGCTCCTTATGAACTTCTTTTTCAGGGCGGTTAACATGGCCGACTCTATCGTTGACCTCAACTGGGCCTTTGAGATACCTTTTTCGTGGCTTAATTGTTCTATAATGTAACGGAGTTCCTTGCTCATTTTATCTCTATCTCCACTTGCGCCCTCGAAATGTTATCGAAGGGGATTTCCACCCTTTTTTTCTCCTCCTCAAGAAGGATTGCGGTATCCGTTACATCTAAAAGCCTGCCACGGAAAAAACTCTGTTTATCTATACTCTCCTTAGAAACCACCCTGAGGAGCTTACCGATACTCTTAGTAAAGTCCTCCCTCGTCTTTAGAGGTCGGTCGATACCGGGCGACGTCACCTCAAGCGTATACGGACCCGGTATGATGTCCTCCACGTCAAGCAATGCACTAAGCTGCCTGCTTACGTTGCTACAGTCATCGAGGGTGGCCCCCAAGTCTGAGTCAATGGTTATGGTTAAGAGCCTTCTCCTTCCGCTGCCTTTAAGGACAACGTCAACAAGCTCCACGCCAGCACCCCTTGCCACCTCCTGTACCAAAGGTCTGAGACGCCTGTCTATAATCATCTATACATATATCTCTGTTCTTAAAAATAAAAAAGTGGGTTATTCCCACTCTCCTTCGCCATTTATGTTACACATAATAATTTATCATTTTCGCTAATGAAATGTCAAATTGCTATGCTTTATATGTTGTGGATTTTATCTGCATGTGATAAAAAAATGGGCATAATGATAAAATATAAAAGTATCGAGGATTAAGGGGTCAAGGGCACTGGTGCCCTTGCAGGGGGGGCCAGGAGCGTCCTGGAGCGAAAAAGAAGCGGAGCCGCCCCCTTCTTTCTTCTTCTTGTTCTTCTTTATCTTAGCTATGTACTTTTAATCTGTCTGGTTCGGTGTGCGGGATGAAGCGTGCTGAGAGGAATTCACGCATGAAATCGCCATCTTCGTTCATTTCTTTATAGGTAATGAGCCCTGTAATGGTGTCTATGTCTTGAAGTAGGGTGCGGTTTAGCAGGAGGGCCTCTGCCCCTAAGACGGAGGAGTTAGTGATGGCCTCGACCCTGTCTTTGGGGAAGTCGGGTATGAGTCCCAGGGTTATGGCTGCATCGGGGTCTATACCAGTGCCAAGCGCCCCTGCCAGGTATAAACGCTCGATATCGCCAAAGGAGACCCCCACAGAGCCAATGAGTACGTAAAATAGCGTAAACATGGCGGCCTTTGTGAGCATAAACGTATCTATATCACTCTGGTTGATCATGATTCTGTTTTTGCCGTCATCGTATATGACAAAACCGTACTGCCCGTTGGCGTCTGATGTGATAGCCTCACCTGGGACGAAAGCGCCACGGTTATCGATCAATCCGGCCTTGTAGAGGCTAGCCACGAGGCTCACCATCCCTGAGCCGCATATCCCGTCAGGGGGAAGATTATCGAACGTCCAGACGTCCACCCTGGCCGTGGATGGCTCTATCTCTACGTGATATATTGCCCCCGGGGCAGCCCTCTTGCCGGCCCGTGCAACCCCCTCGTCAAACGCCGGGCCAGCCGCACCAGCCCCTACAAGTATCCAGTCCTTGCAACCAACCGCTATTTCGGCATTTGTGCCAACATCTATGAGCACCCGCGGCCCATGACCAAGATACAGTCCAGTGGCAAGCACACCAGCCACCAGGTCACCGCCAACGTAGCTGCCAGCGTTAGGAAATACATACACCAAGGCCTCGGGATGTATCCCCAAGGCCAACTCATCGCTCTTGACAAACCCAGGTGCGTGCATGGCCGGTACGTAGGGGCTAACGGGGATATTGTCCACGGGCAGGTCTAACAGAAAGTGGGTCATCACCGTGTTGCCGGCAATAGTCACCGCAACAACGTCCTGGGTTGACACACCCTGGGCCTCAACAAGGTCGCTTATCAGGCCACTAATAGCCTCTACTAGCACCACGTGCAGGGCATTGTCCCTTGACGAGACGGCGTAATGCATCCGCGTAAGGATGTCTGCCCCAAAGGCCAACTGCGGATTTAAAATCTGGCGGGATTGTACTTGTATGCCCAACTTCAGCTCCACAAGGTGTCCTGTAATGTTGGTAGAGCCAATATCTATGGCCACACCGTAGAGGGCAGTAGGGTTGAGTGATATGACCCTGTAAAAATAGCCATCCCAACCAATGGCAACGCTTATCGAGTAGTCCGACCCTCTCAGGAGCGCTGGCAGTTCCCTGACAACACCCAGAGGAATGTAAACAGTAGGTCTGTTTATGCCCTGAAGCAGCCTCTCCTTGTCGGCTAGTTTATCCACACCACTGGGTTGAGGTAGCTCTATATCCTCTTGCCATACCAGGGCGTTTATATCTTTTTCCATGCCTGAACCCTTACAATATTTCTACATGCAACTGTCTTTTTTTTATATTTAAAGAGGAGCGAAATGTTTGACGAGACGCATGGATAGTCCAGAGAAAAATAGACGCTGCTACAGTAACCCGGCGTGTCTTAAGGCCTCTTTCAAATCGGGGTCTTTGTCGGCTTTTTCTTTAAGTGCAAGTGTCAGTTTTTCAGTCTGAGCCTCAACTTCCTTCGTGGTTCTTGCCAACGGTGCCAGGATTGTCCGCCTGTCCCATAAGGCAAAACCGACGATAAAGATCATACCGCTCACTGTTACGCTAATCATTATGTACATCACCCCTCTGAGATCGTCTATCCTATTATTGATGTCATTGAATCTTTGATTGATGGCATCAAATCTTTGGTTGACGGCATCGAATCTTTGGTTGATGGCCTTGATGGCATCTTCGAGCCTTTGGTTGGTGGCCTTGAGACCGTCGTCGATCTTTTGGTTGGTGGTGTCGAATCTTTGGTTGATGGCCTTAATGGCGTCTTCGAGCCTTTGGTTTGTGGCCTTTAATCCCTCTTCAATTCGAATTATTCGATCCCTGTCCGCTTGCGTGAACGATGAATCGGTAGCCCCAGCGACTGTAAGGATCGGCTCCGAGCTAACGGCGATTGCCATACAAAACAGCAGACTAAAAATCATCATCAAGGTCTTCATGATTAATTCTACCATAAAAACTCTAAAAAGTATACATTTGGGTCTGGTGCTGTTTTATTTTTATGGCATTTTATGTTAAAATCTCATGTTATGAATTTAAAACTTAAGGAGTGGGCGCGATGGAAATAGTGACTCCATTTAATCAGCAGCAGGAATGTATCAGGCGTGGGCAGTGTTGTATGAGGGGAAGCGCGACGCTGCACGTTGCTGACGCTGACCTGATTATTAATGCAACGGTCAAGTACAGTGACCTCTTTACCATCAGGGAGGGGGAGCTGGTCTATAACAACCTTGATGACGAGTTCGTTACGATCGACTACGAGCTTATAAAGATAAACGAAAAGAAGGGGACTCGAACCTGTTCATTTTTCGAGGAGGATGGAAGCGTCTGCACTATCTACGAGCATCGTCCGGCCCAGTGCCGGGCGTATGAGTGCTGGAACACCGAGGGCTTTGTCAGCACCTTCAACGAGGAAAAGCTCACGCGCGAGCATCTCTTAGCCGGTAACGACACCCTCCTGGATATAGTCAGGACCCACGAGGACCGCTGCTCCTATGCTATGCTGGCGGAACTGGTTGGCATGATCCGCGATGGCAGCGACGTGGTCGCGGAGGTCTTTGACGCCCTGAGCTACGATGAGGCATTAAGATCGCTCCTAACGGAGAAGTTAGGCATCGCTCCCAGTTTCATGCCCCTGATCCTCGGGCGTCCGCTGGCGGATACGATCATCATGTTCGGCTACAAGGTCGAAACAGACCAGGAAGGAAACAACTGTCTGGTCGTCCTGTAAAACAACAAAGGCAAAAGAAAAAGGCAAAAGGGGGAGCGGCTCCGCCCTCCCCCTTAGACCCCCTCCTGCAAGGGGACCAGTCCCCTTGACCCCTTAAGGGCTTGGTGCTACATTGGAAGGTGGGATAACGCTTGGGCTTGAGGTGGGTCATCACAAAAGAAAAAGTGGGAATGTTAGAGACCCCCAAAGAGTTTTCCACATCCCCACCGGCTTGCTTAGAACAATGTCATTGGTAATTAGCTACAAATTATATACCTTAACTGACAATGTTATAATCCCGTTTTTGGCATCTTTAGCAACTCTAATCTTTTTGTTGTCTGCAAAATCACTATGTAGTAACCGATCTCTCTCGTCATCATTATTTATTGAAACAAAAGCTACTGGATTAGTTGAATCAGACACTGTGTTATCATAGGCAAGAATCTTATCAGGAGCTGTTAGCTGGATTGGAGGAATAGCCGGAGTAGTTCCAAAAATTGCCGCATCTAATGACACTTTACCACTGGCAACTTTAGAAACTTTAGTATCACCTATTTGTATCATTTTCGCACTATCAGCGCCAATTGCTGATAACAGTGTAGTAATAAATACATTACTTATACCCTTTGTAAGAGCGCCAAGTCCAGCAGTTGCAACATCTTTGAGGAGGCCTACAAGAAACTTTTCTACTGCAGAAACCTTAACCTGTTCAGTAATATCAACCTTTATCTCTATCGCACTTCCCTCTATTTTTTCTTTAAATATCGGTAGCTCAAAGAAACTCTTTTCATCTTTCGACAACTTACTACTATTTTTTGTATACTGTGTATCCTCACCTGTAGTCTTATTGTTCTCTAATTTCAATGTTATAGTCTTGGACACATCTCCTTGACCAAAACTTGGACTTGACATACTAAAAGTTATTAGATTTGTATAGTTATCACCTAAAATCTCACCAACTATCACACCTGTAATACTTTCTAAAAATATCTCTACACCCTTAGCCATTGTACCCCTCCATACATCCATAACTATCGTTTTGAATTTTTAGCTTTAAAACAAAGCATATGAATAGTATTATATATACAAAAAAAACAATAAATCAAGTACATTTTTTTATGTTACATGACTAACCCACGCGCTTATTTTTTAATCTCGTTCGTTTTTATCCACCACCTCGCCGAACAACTCCTCGACGCTCCTGTTGAGGACGGGATGCACCACCCTGGGAGCTATCTCTCGCAGTGGAGCGAGGACGAACCCGCGCTGGTGCATGTAGGGATGCGGGATCACCAGCCCCTCCTCCTGTACGACGAGACTCCCGTACAGAAGGATGTCAAGGTCGATGACCCGCGGCCCCCACCGCCAAGTGGGTGTCCGCCCCATCTGCAACTCAATTGCCTTGAGGATACCTAACAGCTCCCCGGGGGTAAGGTCGGTCTCTACACCCACACACATGTTGATGAAGTCGGGCTGCGACACCTCCCCCCACGCCGCGGTCTGATGCATCCCCGAACGCGCCGTTACCACGATCCCGTTTGCCTGAAGAAGCTCAATCGCCCTCAGACAGTTGCCGTGCCTGTTGGTGAGATTCGAGCCAATACATAGGTAGACGGTCAAAGACAGAGCCTCATCCTCTCGATGGCCTCCTTAAGCCGCTCCACGCCCTTGGTCAGTGCAAACCGGATGTAACCCTCGCCATTTACGCCAAAGCCATTGCCAGGGGTGGCCAACACACCGGCCTTCTCCAACAGATGAATCGATAACCCCTCCGAGCTAAACCGCTCTGGCACCCTGGCCCACAGATAAAACGTCGCCTCTGGCCTCTTGACCGATAGACCTAGCCCACATAGACCATCGTACATGCAGTCTCGACGCTCCTGGTAGGTATCACGGATGTAGGCCAGTTGGTCATCCGGCATCTCAAGTGCGACAATGGCGGCCTCCTGGATGGCCTGAAAGACACCGGAGTCGAGGTTCGTCTTTATCTTGCCAAGCCCCTGGACAAGAGCCCGATTTCCAACCGCAAAGCCAACCCTCCAGCCGGTCATGTTGTAGGTCTTGGACAGGGAGTGTAACTCAATGGCGACCTCGGTAGCACCCTCAACCTCCATGAAGCTCAACGGACGCTTGCCATCAAAATACGTCTCCGTGTAGGCGGCATCGTGACAGATGATGATGTCGTGCTCGCAGGCCACCTCAATGGCCCTGATGAAGTTCGCCCTGGTGGTGACGGCGCTCGTTGGATTGTTGGGATAGTTCAGGAACATGAGCCTTGCCCGCTTAAGGATGTCCTGCGGTAGGGCTGAGAAGTCTGGAAAGTAATCGTTTTCCTCCCTCAGCGGCATAAAATACGGCTCCCCCTGCGCAAACAACGTCCCTATCGAATAAACCGGATAACCAGGGCACGGACACAGGACAACATCCCCAGGGTTGACAAAGGCAAGGGGCAGATGCCCAACCCCCTCCTTTGAGCCGATCAGCGACAAAGCCTCCACCTCGGGGTCTATATCGACGTTGAACCGCCTCTTGTACCACGCGCTGACAGCGCCCCTGAATGACGCCATGCCTCGATATGAGGGATAGCGATGATGCTCGGGATTTTCGGCTGCCAGCTTTAACGCCTCCACGACAACAGGCGGCGTGGGTATGTCAGGGTCACCTATGCTGAGGTCTATGACATCGACGTTGTTTCTGATGGCCTCCGTCTTTAGCCTGTCTATGCGATCAAAGAGATAGGGGGGCAGGTTTCTCACCCTGTCTGCAAGCGCGGTGTTGATTGGACTTCTCATTCTACCTCCAAAATGTTTTTTAAGGTATCATTATAACAAAAAGATATGGCTATCGCATTAGAAATTTTATGAGTCGCCAATAGTCTGACTTCGCTGTAAATCCAGCTATGCGCAAGAAGGGGTCAAGGGGTCCGTGACCCCTTGCAGAGGGGAGGTCTGAGGAGGGGGCGGCCAGGCTGCCCTCCTTTTTTTTCTTTCCTTAAGGTTAAACAATGACCCCACCCCCTATGACCCTGTTGCCAACATAAAACACAGCGCTCTGCCCTCGTGCCGGGGCCCACTGTGGGCTTTGCAAGACAACCTTTCTTGAGGTGTCGCCACCAACATACCAAAGTTGTGCTGGCACGGCTGTCATCGTTGAACGAAACTTCACAAGGACGCTATCGGGTACCTCCGTTGCGGGGATCAGCCAGTTAATGTCATCGACGATGAATTGGGTCTTTAATCCGAACCCCTTTGGTCCAACTATCAGGGTATTGGTTGCAACGTCCATGTCTATGACGTAGAGGGGCTCCTTTGCCGCGATACCTATGCCTCGCCTCTGGCCAATGGTGTAGGCAAATAGTCCCTTGTGAGCGCCAATGGTCTTGCCATCTACATCGACAATGGGACCTGCAACCTGAATGTCCTTTGAATAACCGCTGAGAAAGCCACGATACCCGGAGTCATCAACAAAGCATATCTCCTGGCTCTCCGGCCTCTTGTGGCAGGGAAGACCGAGTTCTCCGGCCAGCTCCCTGACACGGGGCTTGGTCCACAGGCCGAGGGGGAATTTTAAACTCGACAGACAACGGAGGCTTAACACGTACAGGAAGTACGATTGGTCCTTTGTCATGTCGGTGGCGGTCATCAGAGCTGGTTGTGGTTGGTGTGTGACAACGGCGTAATGACCCGTGGCGATGTAGTCAAACCCTCTGGAGGCAGCCTCAGACAGGAGGTATGGGAACTTGACGTACCTGTTACACAACACACACGGGTTTGGCGTAATCCCCCTGCCGTAGCTCTCTATGAACGGCTCAATGACCAGCTGCATGAACTCAAGGCGCACATCCAGGATGTTGTGCCTGATGCCAAGGGCGGCGGCTGTTGTCCTGGCGTCGTTGAGGGAGGCAACAGAGCAGCACGGGTTAGTTGCCCCTGGGGTGTCCCTGGCATTAGTGTCCAACCCCCTGGCCCACAAGATAAAGCTCAGTCCCTCCGTGTAGTAGCCCTGTTGTTTGAGCAGGTAGGCAGCAACGGAGGAATCAACCCCGCCACTCATTCCTACGAGTACCTTTTGGTCTGAGGGTACCTCTTTGGACATCACGACGTTACAACAAAGTTAGGCAAGCGTTATTTGGATGGGATGACTTTACTTGCTCTATCTTAGGTATGGTCTTGTGTATGCTCGTGGGTGTGTGCGTCTGGGTTTGTTTAATCTTATTTCAAGTTTATCCAGCGCGACATTGAGTTTATGAATCCTGTATATGGTCAGACGCCCGGCTGCTATCGCCATTGTCTTTTCGCCCCTGATATTGTTGAGCGAGATATTGAGGTTTAATGCCTGCTCTGGTAGTAGCCGCCCGTTTCCTGCCCTATCGTCTATTGCCCTCTGAATGGTATCGATACGAGCATCAAGCTCAAGGTCAGATTGATTAAAGGCGTTGAGCGCTACTGGGGCCACCACCGGGTATAATAACAAGATCGCCACAGCCACTACAACACCCTTCATACCCTATACATCCTGCAAATCCTCTAGTCCTGTTTGTCCACCGACTTGTTCAGCTGTTTAGCTCAGGTTCAGGTTTTATAGCGTTTAAATATATGTAAGCCAGTGGCTGTACTTATCAACCAACCCGTGGACGGAGTCAAAGAATATCTCCTGTATCCGTTTGGTCACGATACCGGGCTTGCCGGCACCTATCGTGCGGCTATCCACCTCTCTGATCGGAGTTATCTCTGCGGCTGTACCTGTAAAAAAGACCTCATTGGAGATATACAGCTCATCCCTCGTAAAGCGCTCTTCTTTCAATGACATCTTCTCATCGAGGGCGATCTTCATTACACTGTCTCTGGTGATCCCATCGAGTATGGATGTAAGTGGAGTTGTCTTTATGACGCCGTTTCTTACTATAAAAACGTTTTCTCCAGCGCCCTCTGAGATATACCCCTCGGTGTCAAGCAGCAATGCCTCGTCAAAGCCAAGGCCGATGGCCTCTCTCTTGGCCAACTGTGAATTGACATAATAACCGCTGACCTTACCACGCGACATGTTTGAATTTACGTGGTTTCTTATAAAGGAAGACGTCTTTACCCTTATGCCATTTTTAATGCCGTCTTCTCCGAGATATGACCCCCACGCCCATGCCGATATCGACACATTTATTGGGTTCCCCTTGGGATAAACGCCCATTGCTCCATAGCCTATATACACAAACGGCCTGATGTAACACTCCTGAAGACCGTTGACCTTCACACAATCCACAATGGCCCTTTCAATATCGTCCATTGAAAACGGTATATCTAACTGGAATATATGGGCCGAGTCAAAAAGCCTGCGCACATGCTCCTTCAATCTGAATATCGCTGATCCCTTGGGCGTCTTGTAGCAACGAATCCCCTCAAACACACCAAGACCATAGTGCAACGTATGCGTCAGTACATGAACCCTTGCATCGTCCCAATCAACGAAATTGCCATCCATCCATATCTTTTCTGTCTTTTCTACCATGAAGATACTCTACACCATTACCAGATGCAATGTCAATAGTTTTTTTTATTTCAGATTCAGCAATCATTCAATATGATCCTTTACTAAAGCGCCTTGTTTTTGATATATTATAGCAGATTTCGATTTGATTGAATACAACATACGTATAATTTTTATGGGGTCAAGGGCACTGGTTCCCTTGTGGGTGGGTCTGAGGGAGGGCAAAGCCTTCCCTTCTTTTTTTTGTATTGCATACGATCGAAACGCGCTATAAGCGATAAATTCTTACAAAGGAAAAAAGACATGGAAAAAGCAAATACGCTTAAGTTAGGGCTGCCCAAGGGGAGCCTTCAGGAATCAACGTTTAAGCTCTTTCGCAAGGCTGGTTATCAGATATCGGTCTCATCGCGATCTTATTATCCCTCGATAGACGATCCGGAGGTTGAGGGGATGCTGATAAGGGCGCAGGAGATGGCGCGGTACGTGGAGATCGGTGTGCTTGATTGCGGACTGACCGGCTACGACTGGATACTCGAAAACAACGCCAACGTGGAGGTAGTCACCGAGCTCAACTACGCAAAGGAGGGTCTTCGTCCGGTGAGATGGGTAGTGGCCGTGCCAAACGACTCACCGATCAAGACCGTAAAAGACCTCCAGGGCAAACGCATCGCCACGGAGCTGGTAGGTTTTACGAAGCGTTATCTCCGGGACAACGCTATAGAGGCCGAGGTTGATTTCTCGTGGGGCGCAACGGAGGTCAAGCCCCCTCAACTGGCCGACGCCATTGTCGAGCTCACCGAAACGGGTTCATCGCTGCGGGCGAACAATCTGCGCATAGTGGAGACTGTCCTTGTTTCGACCACGCGCTTTATCGCCAATAAGAGGGCCTGGCAGGATGTCTGGAAAAGGGAGAAGATACAAAACATGGTAATGCTCCTTCAGGGTGCCCTGGCCGCTGAGGAGCGTGTCGGTCTGAAGATGAACATCCCCAAGGAAGGTCTCAGTGCGTTAATGGCAATATTGCCAGCATTGCACTCTCCGACCATCTCGGAGCTGACCGACAGGGACTGGCTCGCCCTTGAGGTCGTTATCGAGGAGCGTCTCGTGCGTCAGCTCGTGCCATCGCTCAAAAAGGTAGGCGCCACAGGTATAGTCGAATACCCCCTAAACAAGGTAATCCCCTAAAAAAGAAGAAGAGAGAGCAGGGGGTGGCTCCGCCCCCCCTTCAACCCCCCTGCAAGGGGTCGCGGCCCCCTTGACCCCTTCCTAAAGCTTGTTCACAGGGAGTGCTTATACACAAGCTTTCAATTGTATCTGAACTATTACCGTCTACGGATTTTTTTTGCAATTACTGGTATAATAAAAGATGGTTAAGGTACAAAGACATGCCAGAAACAATATGCGGCTTTAAGGTAATTTACCATAAGCAAGGGGATGATATGTTCGTGATAACAACATACCCCTTAAAAAAGAAATACGTGAGGTAAGAACATGAAAATAAACTATGACAAAGAAGTAGATGCCGCTTTTATCCAGCTTTCAACCAGGAAACCTGATGGGGCCATAGAGATAGCTGAAGGTGTTATATTGCATACGACAAGTAAGGATGAGATTGTAGCGATAGAGATGTTGGATGCAAGCAAGAAATTCCCTATAAAGAGTCTATACACGTTTGAACTGCAACCCGATAAGTGATAGAGATAAACTCAGGACATAGATTGAGGCGCTGACTATAAAACTTACTTGACCCGTTATGATTGTAGACCTTTTGTGATACAGTATATAGTCTCCTGATTTAAGCTGACGTTTTCTTCCTTTGTCTTTTCTTCAAGGCGTTTGTGAAGTGACTTTGGAATCTTGAGAACGAACTTGCCACTATATTCTTTAAGGCTCAAAGGAGGGGGCCGCGCCGCCCTCCTTCTTTCTCTTTTTTTCTTTACCTCTGCAACTGTTTCAGCAGCCGTTCTGACTCGGCGAATTTGACTTGGGGCATGTCCTGGATTTCGCTTAAGACGCCGTCAGGGTCTTTACCTGGCGGGACGGTGACGACATAGATGCCCTGGGATTGTTCCACTTCTTTTTCGCAGCAGGTCGCACCTGCCTTGACGATGGTAGCACCCAGGTTGTTGATCAGTTGCTCGGCCTGTTCCTTGTCTACGTATTCCTTGAACCTGATTATCAACCTTTCTGGCAACCTTTCGGGGCCTTTGGTTGTCTCTTTTGGTTCCTTCTGATCGGGCATCTTGGCGCTGTCTTTAATGAACGTATCTTTTTCCTCTGTGATCTTCTTAAGTCCATCCGAATTGTGGATGATGTGAGGGGTTAGAAACACCATCAGGTTTATCTTCGTCTTGGTTGAGGACTTTTGCTTAAATAACCAGCCCAAGAGTGGGATGTCTCCGAAGAAGGGCACCTTTTCGATGGTCTCCTCATCCTTTTCCTGGATCAGGCCGCCGATAACGACCGTCTCGTTGTCTTTGACAAAGACGGTTGTCTTGGTGGAACGTTTGGTCGTGGTTGGGCCAATGGAGATGGTGATGTCGGCGTTGGGTTCAGCCTTTACTGCGGATATCTCCTGATAGAGCTCGATCTTCAGGTAATCTCCCTCGGTGATGTGCGGGGTGAGCTTTAATGATATACCGACGTCCTTTCTCTCTATGGCGTTCATCACGGAGAGGGTGCGCGTTGGGTCTGACTCGCGCCTGCTGATAAAGGGGACGTTTTCGCCAACCATGATTTCGGCCTCTTTGTTATCGGAGGTCAGTATCTGCGGCGTGGAGAGGATATTTATCACGTCCTTGAAGTCATCAAGGCTAAACAACGCGGCATAACCTGGCACAGAGAGCGTGGATGAGGTTGTGGTGCCATCGGAGTTGAAGGTCGTAAAGGGGACGTTTACAAAGTTGCCCATACCGCCAATACCAAACCCGCTCAGACCGTAGATGACGCTCTGCATCGTGGTGGAGCTGATCTGCCCCGAGCCAAATGTAAAGGCCGGCTGACCATTTTTCGTAGCCATCGCCCGCCACTTGCTGCCTAACGACACGAGGTCGTCGATGGAGACCTCTATGATCAGGGCCTCGACAAAGACCTGTTTCCGACGCCTATCCAGCTTCTTTATGACGTCGATCAGGTTGTTGTAATCATTACGCGAGGCGATAATGACCAGCGAGTTGGTGGCCTCATCGGGGGTGATGAGGATATCACCCGAGGCCGCAAAGGGCATGGCCTGAGCCTTTTCACCGGCCTTATCCTGACCGGGCTGCACACGCTTGATGAGGGTATCAAGCACCTTGGCGAGTTCAGCAGCGTTTGCGTTTTCTAGAAAATACACGTTAATGCTCCCCTGTGCCTCCGGCGAGGGGACATCGAGCATGCTTATCAACTGCTTGATTGGTTCCCTGTCGTTTTTGGAGCCAAATATTACCAGGGCGTTGAGCCTCTTATCGGCAACCACATAGAAGTCGACTCTGGCAGAGCCCTGCTGCTGTTGTGCCGCATGCCTGGCGCCGACCTTTTGAAACCCCTCGTTGAGTGTCTTTGCAAGGGGGTCGGCGCTGGCGTTACGCAGAAACACGATCTCTGGTTGGTCCATCGTTGAGGGCTGGTCGATTTTTTTCAGGATGTGGAGTATCTTTTCCATATTAGGGCCGGAGTCTATTACCAGTAGGATATTGCGCGGGTTGAATTCGCCTATATAGCCGTCTTTTGAGACAATAGGTCTGAGAAACTGGACGGCCTCATCGCTTGAGAGGTTTTCCAGTTGTATGAGTCTGGCGATATAGCCCTCGTTTATGATGCGCTCATCTACCGTTGATAGTTCAATCCCCTTGTGCTTGGCCTCCACCGAGGGGACGATCTTGTACGTGTTTGTCCCGGCAGGTACGACCGTGTAGCCCTTGAGCTCGAGTACCGACGTAAAGAGCCTGAAGGCATCCGACTTATTAAGCGGCGAGGGTGCCACAATGGTGATCTTACCCTTGAGTTGTTCGTCAAATATGATGTTCTTGCCTGTAAGCTCGCTCACGAACTTGGCTATGGCCGGAAGCTCAACCCCTACAAAGTTAAAGACGACCTTTTCGTCTTCCTTATCCGCCGCAAGCGCCGCCCCCGACCACACCAGCAGGCATATGAGGATTAACGCGATAATGGCCGACAGCCTTGCCATGAGGTCAGTATCAACGCTACAAATAACGTCACCCCCACGAAGGAAAACAACCCGCTCTCTGCTTAACATGCCCTTTATCCTGTGCATCTTGTTGATGTAGCTATTGTATCACAAATGCACAGTGTGCGGTCAAGTATTGCCTTCTTCATACTCTTGCAATGCTTCTTCTGTCATTCTGTCCAGGAAATCTTGTGACTTGCTAAAAGCGATATTCCATTTTATGTCATCAATAAGTTCATCTATCACTTTTAAGGTAGTTACGTTGTCCTGTTTTAGAAAATCAAATAGCTGTTTTAGTCTTTCTATTGCATCTTTTGATAAGCCACTTACGTCTATAGTCTCCATAATGTCTCCAATATCATCTGCATACTACGATTCTCCCTATAGTGCCTTGCCTCATCTACAATAGCATTTTCCATAGCCGTTTGCTTTGGGGGCAAACAAAGCGCATCTATCGTACGCATGGTGACTTCGTCCATAGCTCCGACCTTAAACAGGTCTTTTGCCATTTCATGGGCAACATCCAAAATTTCAGTCATGACACTGCACCTCCCATACTGAATTTGTAGCTAAAAGCTCTATAATTTGCTCATCAACCGCAGAAACAAAAGATTCAGCGACAAGGCTTAAAGCGGCTTCCTCTCTATCAGAGAGGTTGGTCTTGTTGCTCTTTGCGAAGGTGTATAGAAAGATAATCCGTTGCGCATTTGGCCTTTTGTATCCAACAAGAGCTCGGTATCCCCCTCGTTTTCCTTCACCTGTCCGCGGCAATCGCTTCTTGCACAAACAACCGCCAAGGGTAGCCTCAACCTTGCCTGCAACTATTTCCTCTGCTGCATGACACAAAACAGCGTCAGGAATATCCTCGTGATGCATCCAACGGTTGAACCATTTGTTTTTGAAAACTCTCATCCTTAAAGTATATCACTTGGTGATACACTTTGCAAGCGCTCTCTTTGAGGCATCGTCCATTTTGTCTAATCTCTGAAATAGTCGGTTTTCCACTAAATGTGCAATCTTCCCAAATTCCACTACAAAAAAACTTGGGCGGGGCTAACGCCCTCCCCACCCAAGAAAAGACCAAATGCCCTACTGCTTCAATGTACCACGTACTGGCCAAACGTAGTGGGTGTCGGTGCCGACGAAGGTAGAGTAGACGCTACCTGTGCTCATGCCGAAGCCCCATACATAGGATGAAGCGGAATAGACGATAGTAGACGACCAGTAGGTGCTATACACATTGGGAAACCCAGATGCCGCAAGCACTGATTTACGATCAACAGCCGTGCCATTACAATAATTCTGCATAGTTGGACTTAAATTACTTATACCTGTCGTAGTTCCATCCGTCCTACAAAGGCTATACAGTTCCTGCACTGTTGGCAATCTCCAGCCTGATGGCACACAGGTATTCGCTACTGTCCATGTCACATTACCATTACAGCCGTCGGCGTTTTTCATCCACTGCAGGCCTGTGAGCGTGTCCGTCATTGAACCATCACCGTTATCGGTAAAGCGTCCACCTGGAGTCGGTGTTGGCGTAGTTGTTGGAGTGGGAGTAGGGGTTGGTGTAGGGATTTGAGTAGGGGTCGGAGTTGGTGTGGGTGTGGGTGTGGATGTTGGTGTGGGAGTTGTAGTTGGCGTGGGGGTTGAAGTTGGAGCTGGCATGGGAGTTGGAGTCGGTGTAGGTTTGGAAGTTGGCGTTGGTGCAGGTGTGGAAGTTGGCATAGGGGTTGGAGTGGGTACTGGAGTTGGAGTCGGCATCGGAGCCGTTGTACCAAGCTGCCAATCTGAAGGCAGACCATGAACTACATAATCTCCACCTGAGATTGTAAGCCCATCCATAAACCACACGACAACGTCACCTGTTGTGGTGTCTTGCCACAGGATGTCGTCCTTTCCATCGCCGTTATAATCCCCTGTTGTCAGCAGCTTCCAATTACCTGGCATCCCTCGTACTACATAATTGGCTCCACTTATATTAGCTCCATTCATTAGCCACATGGCAGTATCACCTGTTGTGGTGTCTTGCCATAGGATATCGGCCTTGCCATCACCGTTAAAATCATCAACCGCTTTTATCTGCCAATTGCTTGGGATACCAAAAGCAACAAGGCCACCACCTTTTATAGCCTTCCCGTTCATCAACCATACATAGATGTCTCCTGTCTTGCTATTGCGCCACAGTATGTCGTTCTTGGCATCTCCGTCAAAATCACCTGTTACCTCACTGTAGGCATTTGTAGCCATACATAGAACTAAAGCTAATAATAGCATTATCACCAACTTACTTATTCTCATATGATTATCTCCTATTGTCAAAGTTAAACCTTAATCCACATACGCATGTATGTTAAGACTAATGGTATCAGCATGTTAAACCTGTCTCACATAGCTTTCACCTCCCTTTAATACTCTCATAGACGTTTGGTTTGGACAAATGCACGGGTTCTATAAGATCGGTGATCAATACGGTAAAAAGGCATGGAACTTCATCGGATTGTAGGAAACATAAGGTGAAAACAGGGATTGAAAATATTACAATAACAAGGGAATTACCTATAAAACGTGTTATATTGCTTGCTTGCTTGCGCAAATATCATGCCACACTTATCTGTACTAAATCTTAGCATTTATTCTTTGCGATACCTTCTCATCTTACCTGATAGTTGAGTGTCGTCTTCGTGCCCTCTCGCAGTATGTCTAATTGTAGGTCGCTGACCCCTCTGAGGGCGGTAAAGGCCTGTAGCCCCGTCTCTGGATTAGTGATATCGTACTTGTTGACGCTCAACAGGACGTCTCCGTTTTTCAGCCCCAGTTGCTCGTAGATACCGCCCTGTTTGACCTCCTGGAGCAGAAACCCCTCCTGTTTGCCGTTATTGAATCGGGGCTGGAGCCTTGCCTCTGTCATGAGGGCCTTGGGGTTGTCGATGGCCTCCTGGAGTTTTCTGGCGCTGAGGACGTAGGAGTTTGTTGCTGTAGGTCTGATAAAGCTATCGGATGCAGCCCCTGGGTTGGGCTGGTTGGGGGACACTACTGGCGCTGTCTGTGGAGCTGTCGGGGTCAATCCCGTGGGTATGTCTGCCAGTTTGATCCTTGTACCGTCTTTGAGTATCACGCTGTCGGAAAATACCTTCTCAAGGATGGCCGTCTTAAATACCGTATCACCGGTTTTAAACACCTCCTGGGCGCCACGTTCATCTTCTATTACGGCATAGCCGGTGCCCCTGTTGCCGGCGATAGCTCCGATGAGCCTGAGTTTAGTCATGACCACGTCAACGGCCTTTTTGGTGTCTGTAAGCGGTGAAAATCCCTCCGACTTTACCCCAAAAGGGTTATTGGTGACCACCGATGAGTAATCCATCAGGGACTTTGTCTGCTGTAGTGGTTTATCCATCGCCGGTGGTCTCTTGGCACCCATATCCCTCAAGCGAAACGAGATAATATCCCGCACCACATACAGAGAGGTCAGTATCAACACGGCAAACAACATCACCCCCACAAGAAAAACAACCCGCTCTCTGCTTAAAATGTCCTTTATCCTGTACATATCATTAGATGTAACATTGTATCACAAATGCACAGTGTGCGGTCAAGTATCGTAAAAAGATAAAGAAGGGGGGTAAACCAGCCGCCCCCCCCGACTCGTCCCATTAAAGTAACTCCTCAATCTCCCTGATGTCCTCTGCCGTTATCAACGCATCTGTTATTGCATGTAGCCTCGACTCATCTTCACACATCCTGATCTTCGGCATAAGGGATAGGCCTTTAGCGCCAAATTTTCTCCTCAGTAAAATCTCAAGCGTATTTTGCATACCTTTTATTTGGCCTTCTACCAAGCCTTCTACCCGGCCTTCTACCCGGCCTTCTACCCGGCCTTCTACCCGGCCTTCTACCCGGCCTTCTACCCGGCCATTCTCTCTGCCCTTCTGTACCCCTTGCATGAACCTTATATCCGTTTCCAAGTCATATACTATTGGCATCTGTTCCACCTCCTCTATCATAATTTTTTGCATGCCTCTTAACTTTGAAAAGACATCTAATTCCCTTATATACATCGACAAATATAGTTCTCCTATGAGGCTCTTCATCAGCTCCGCTAAAATCTCTCTCGCAAATGACCGCTCGTCGCGATCCCCTCTGTTGCACAGTATCGAGAGGACTATCTCCTGAGGCACCCCGGAATATAGAAACTGCTCGCAGGGGATATTCCTCATGTCTATTAATTCATATTCGT
>JADFXD010000122.1 GCA_015233725.1 Nitrospirota bacterium
GGGGTCAAGGGGGCTTCTTCGTGGCCGGGGTGCCTCACCCCTCCCCTTGCAGGGGAGGTCTGAGGAGTGCCAGGAGCGTCCTGGAGCGGTAAAGAAGGCGGAGCCGCCCCCCTTCTTTTTTTTTCTCTCTTCACAAGAGCCTTATCCATTCCTGGGCTATTTTTATGAGGTCTGAGTTTGACAGGAGGCTCTTGTACCTGAGCGTATCCTCCGCAAGCGGAAAGAAGAGGTAGAACCACCTCAGGGGCAGTTCCTCTAACAAGAGCAGTTTGATAAACTCGATCAGGTGCCTGTCCATATCAAAGCCGGGGTCAAGCTCCTGCAATACGCCCTTGAGGGTAAAGATGGCCTTTCTAAACATGAGCAGCTCGCCCGGAAACTTGACGCCCTTAAAGGCCAGCCTGTCCAGCAATGCCAGCGATTGCTCTATAAAACCGGTTGATGCCTCGGCAACAAAACGGTCGATCTCTCCCCTTATGGCAAGCTCATCCCTGATGCCACCCTCGGAAAGAGACCTTGTTGACTCATATATCCGGTCTGCGTCCCTTGTGAAGATATCCATACTGAGCCTCAGGATAGCGGCACGGTCTCTCTTGTCCAGCTCACCGGCGAGGCTCCAGTCCAGGAAGGCAATATGGCCGTTGTGGGCGCAATAGTAGATGTTTCCGGCATGGGGGTCGGCGTGGAAGATGCTGCGCTGTTGATCAGAAAACAGCGGATGACAAACCAGCGAGCTAAAGAGCGTCTTTGCGCACCACTTCCTTTGGACCGGGGTCAGCCTGGCATCGGTTATCTTCTCCCCTATGATCAGCTCCATGACCGTTACGGCATCCGTGGAGGCAGAGACAAGACGGGGGATTTTGACAGCCTCCACCCCGTTGTAGAAGCAACGCGCAAGTCCCAGGTTGCGTTGCTCGTTACTGAGGTCTATCTCTTTGAGGAGGGCGATCTTTATGTCAGAGAACGTATCAATAAACCTGAAGTTGTCAATGTCGTAGCGGTGTCTGTTTGAGTCATAGAAGCCGGCCAGGGCGTCAAGTATCTCCAGCTCTTGTTGTAAATGCTCAGTCACGCCTGGCTTAATGACCTTAAAGACGCCCTCACCGATATCTAAACCATCCAGCCTGTTACACGTAAAGTCCACAACGGCTGCCACGCTGGCCTCGTAACAGACGGTGTATTTGATCTCTACGGTGTGTTTGTTCATCCAGTTACCCAAGGCGTCCTCAATAATTGCGCCTATAATGGCCTTATCAATTTTCATTATTGAATTTTCAAGCTCGACGAGGCTCCTTCTGAATCCCACGTCTATGTTCTGGTTGCGTGCTATTGTCTGACCCAACTTGTGCAGTGTGGGGAGCTCCTGAGCAAGCCTCACCAGACGCCCTGCGTTAGTGTCCTCCTCACTCAAGGCGTAGACAATCCCCAAGAAACGCTCAGGAGATATCCCCGATAAGAGAAACGAGACCCCGTCTCTCACGATTGGCCTGAACCGGGCATATATGTCGGGTATTATATCGTTAAGGCCGGTAAGCTCTATCACCATGTCAACGTCAATCATAAGGGGGTATTTAACATCCGCGTCACTCTTTTCCCTTCTACGATAGCATGTTTCACAACCGTTTGACAACTAAGGATGGGGTCAAGGGCACTGGTGCCCTTGCAGGGGAGTCAAGGGGGGGCGGAGCCGCCCCCTTTTTTCTTTCTCTTTTTCTTCTCTTGTCTTTATTCGTTAAACCAACTGGAGTCCATACCGTTGGTCACAAAGCCTGAGCCACTCGTTCCACCCAAGAGGTAGACGTTGCCGGTGAATGTATCCTGCCAGAGTGTATCCACCTGGCCGTTATAATCGCGCTCATTTGCGCCTGATGGGCTGACCTTGCCGTGGAAATTTCCAACGCCTATCATCTTCCAGTTGTTTGTGACGCCCTTTGCCATGAAGGTGCCCGATATGACGCCGGCGTTGTTACCCATGTTCCATATGTAGACGTCGCCGCTGGTGTCGTCCTGCCAGAAGATATCGCTGTAGCCATCGCCGTTGGTATCGGCAACCCCTCTGATCTGCCAGTTGGCGCCCACCGTTGCGGCGCTCTTGACTGAGGCGATGGAGGCGCCATTCATCTGCCAGATGGCGACATCGCCGGAGTCGACGTTGCGCCAGATTATATCGCTCCTGCCGTTTTTGTTGAATGTGCCAACGCCCTGTACCTGCCAGGTGGAATTGACGCTTGCGACACTCTGATAAGTGCCGACGTTTGCCCCGTTCATCGTCCAGATAGTCACATCGTCAGTTTGGCCATTGCGCCAGATGATATCGGTCATACCGTCGCCATTGAAGTCGCCAAGGCCCTGGATTTGCCAGTTGGTAGGGATCATCATTGAGTTGTCCTTGGTACCAACGCCGGAGGAGCTGTCTGCCTTGAGTGCACCAACCGGAGCTACGCCTTGCTTGTTGACGATCGTTGTGCCGTTGAGCAGCCAGATGTAGACCTGCCCCGTCTTGATATTACGCCAGAGGATGTCGGCCTTGCCGTCGCCATTGAAGTCGCCGATGCCCTGTATCTGCCAGTTGAAGTCCAGGGTGCCAAGGCTTGCAGCGGAGGCGATTGCATTGCCGTTGAGCAGCCAGATGACGACCTCTCCCGTTGTAGCGTTGCGCCACAGGACGTCCCTATTGCCGTCGCCATTGAAATCGCCGGCGAACGCGGACCGTGTGAACGTCTGTGTAAGCAGGCTGGATTGTGGGCTGCATCCGGCGCTGTTGCAGGCCTTCATCGTGTAGACGTAGGTCTGACCGGTGTTGTGGCCATTGTGGTAGAAGCCGTCCCTGACGGAGTATATACCCCCATTGTAGTTTGTAATGGTCACGGACTTGTTGTTGCCGTGGTAGATGACGTAGTACGTTGCGTTGGGATCGACGTCCCAACTCAGGCTCAGACCGCCAGTTGCGTGGAAGGCCTTGAGACCTGTTGGTGATGAAGGAGGCTGAGGGGGCGTGCCGTTTATGGCGAATTTCTGGATGCGGTTGTTAAAGTGATCAACCACATATACGTTACCGGATGAATCAACCGCTACACCCGAGGGGTCGGCAAATTGTCCGTTGTTGCCGCCAAAGCTGCCCCATGTAGTAATGAAACCACCGATAGAGTCAAATTTCTGAATGCGGCGGTTATAAAACCCAGCAACATAGACGTTATTGGAAGAATCAACTGCCACGCCATAGGGTTGATCAAATTGCCCATTGTTGTAGCCGTAGCTGCCCCATTTAGTGATGAATTGCCCGTTTGAGTCAAACTTCTGGATCCGATTGTTGTTCGTATCCGCAACATAGACGTTACCGGATGAATCAACTGCTATGCCTCGCGGGACGCTGAATTGTCCATCACCGCTGCCAGTATTGCCCCATTTAGTGATGAATTGCCCGTTTGAGTCAAACTTCTGGATGCGATCGTTACTAGTATCAACAACATAGACGTTAGCAGATGCATCAACCGCTACGCCCAGTGGTGAATAGAATTGTCCATTGCCGTAGCCATCGCTGCCCCATTTTGTGATGAATTGCCCGTTTGAGTCAAACTTCTGGATGCGATCGTTATCAGCATCAGCAACATAGACGTTACCGGAGGTATCAACCGCCACACCCCAGGGTCTACTAAATTGTCCATCACCACTGCCATTGCTGCCCCATTTTGTGATGAATTGCCCGCTTGAGTCGAATTTCTGGACTCTATCATTGAATGTATCGCCCACATAGATGTTACCGGATTTATCAACCGTTACAAAACATGGAGACCCTAATTGCCCATCACCGTCGCCCTCCAAACCTATCTTCAAGCTAAATCTCCCGTTTGAAGTAAATTTTTGTACACGAGAGTCAAGGTCACTAGCAACATAAACGTTACCGGATGAATCAACCGCTACACCTTCGGGGCCTGCAAACTGTCCGTTGTTGCTGCCCCTACTGCCCCATTTTGTGATGAATTTCCCATTTGAGTCAAATTTCTGGATACGATCGTTATACCATTCAACAACATAGACGTTTCCGGATTTATCAACTGCCACGCCATCGGGTGCAGAGAATTGCCCTTCCCCGCTACCAGTACTGCCCCATGTAGTGATGAAGCCACCGCTTGAGTCAAATTTCTGGATACGATTGTTATAATCATCGGCAACATAGACGTTACCAGATACATCAACCGCTATGCCACTGGGGTTTTTCAATTGTCCGTTGTTGCTGCCGTAGCTGCCCCATGCAGTAATGAAGCCACCGTTAGAGTCAAATTTCTGAATGCGATTGTTAAACCAGTCCGCTACATAGACGTTACCGGAGGTATCAACTGCCACGCCATAGGGGGCATTGAATTGTCCGTTGTTGCTGCCGTAGCTGCCCCATTTAGTGATGAGTTGTCCGTTTGAATTAAATTTCTGGATGCGATTGTTAGCACTGTCAGCCACATAGACATTACCAGATGAATCAACTGCCACGCCAAGTGGTTCAGCAAATTGCCCATCACCGCTGCCATAGCTGCCCCATTTAGCAATGAACTTCCCGCTTGAATCAAACTTCTGGATGCGATTGTTACCAAATTCAGTGACATAGATGTTACTGGAGGCATCAACCGCTACATACGATGGTGAATTGAAGCATCCATCCTCCGTACACGCCCCCCACTTGGTCACAAAGCTGTACGTCTGAGTCGCCGCGGCGTTAGAGACGTTCGCTGCCGCAGCAGGACTTGCGGCTCTGCTCCTGTTCATTGGATGATGACGCTCCAGCGGCCACTCTCTCGCTCTCTCTTTGGCTCCTTCCGTAGAGCCGGCCTCCACACAGTTGGCTGACAACATCCACAACAACGCTGCCAGCGCTACCAGTATCAGACTTGTTCCCTTGTTACTCATTTTTCTCATTGACAAACCCTCCTGTTTTGATTTGCTAAACACCTGTTGATATAATTCTACCATATTATGCTGGCGGATTTCAATTTCTGATGCCGTATAGTATAATAAAACAAGAGACTATTGCTCATTTCGGTATTGTAGATTTGTTTTAATCGTATCAGGGTTACGTGCACAGTGAAATAGTCCAAACACTATAATATCGTTATCTTCTGTCATGAAATAAATTGCATAAGGAAACTTCTTTAGCAAACAACGTCTGAATCCATTATATACTTTAGGATAAAGTAGAGGATTGCTTGAAATCTCACTTAAATGGGCATAAAATATCTCCAGAAACTCTTTTCCAACCCCTAAAGCTTTATTTGCATACCATTTGTATCCAGCGAAGACGTCTTCCTCAACTTCAGGGAGAAAACGTAACGAATACGTCATCTCATATCTTCTATCCGTGCTTGAAACTCATCGAGGGTCAGAAGTTTTCCGGGATTAGCTCTATAATCTTTAAGTCGTTTGTCCAATTCATCTATATGACTCTGGGGGATAGCAATTTCTGATTCATCAGAAGTAATGCTATCCCCCAAAAGCTCCTCACACTCGTTGAGATAGTAAATAATGGCTTCTTGGATCAATTGGTCTTTAGAATGTCCGGTACTCTTTGCTAAGACCTCAACCCTTGACAGCAAGGCAGACTCAATGCAGATTGACGTGCACTCAATGGGAGATTTCATATAAACTCCTTTCTCATAACAATGCACTCATGGCCCTCATGCCTTGATGTATTACACTGTACATTATGTATAATATCGTAGGAGTTACGATAAAGTCAAGATAATTTTCTTGCCAATCGTGCGTGCGGATTTCAATTTTTGATGTCGTATAGTATAATAAAGCATGGAGACAACAAAAGAACCAGGCAGTTACGATAAGATCATCAAGGAATTGATGGATGACCAGGAGCGTCCTGGAGCGTCAAAGAAATCGAGCGTCCCCTGATCGAGAAGGTCCTGGGGATCAAGGCAGACAGAGTTACCAGGGTCAACACCTTGATGCAGTTGACGGATGAGCGTGAGGCGGACTTCATAATCAAGGTGGACAACGACGACGAGGCGTCCTTTATCGTACACGCGGAGGTTCAGAGCACCAACGATAGCAAGATGCTCAAGAGGAGGTTAGAAAAATGCCAATTACTGCATACGATTTGCCATTAGAAACAGACCTAAGGTACATAGAAGGAATGGAGAAGGGCTTGGAAAATGGTCGCCAAGAAGGTCAGGTAGAGGGCTTACACGATGCGATTGAAGTCTTGCTAATGTCAAAGTTTGGAGAAAGAGGTCTATCCCTCATGCCAAAGGTCAGAGGGTATGTGGATAAATCAAGGCTCCGCGCAATCACAGAGGCGTTGATAAGGGCTGAGGACATCAGAGAGGTTGAGGGATTGCTTTAACCACGTTTGGCTGTAATCTGCCTCTGAGGTAGGTATAGCGTCTTTGCGTCTTGTTGTTTTTGACGGCAAAGGTTATTGCCCGCCTGCTGCCAACCAGGACAACAAGGCGTCTTGCCCTGGTTATGGCGGTATAGAGGAGGTTGCGCTGGAGCATTATGAATTGTTGCGTGTGAATGGGCATCACCACGGCGGGGTATTCGCTGCCCTGTGCCTTGTGGATTGAGATCGCGTAGGCCAGGACGATTTCGTCGAGGTCGATAAAATCGTATGTCACACCCCTGCCGTCGTACTCCACGACGATTTCGTGTTCCACGGCGTTGATCCGTTGTATGACACCGATGTCGCCGTTGTAGACGTCCTTGTCGTAGTTGTTGACGATCTGCATGACCTTGTCGCCGGGTTTAAACATCCTGCCGCCGCGGATGAGTTCGCTGGTTGAGGGGTTGAGGGCCTGTTGGAGTTCGGCGTTGAGGGTTGTGGCCCCGAGGGTGCCCTTGTGCATGGCGGTGAGCACCTGTATGTCGGCTTGGGGATTAAATCCGTACCGCTGCGGGATTTCGCTCTTGCACAGCCCGACAATCCGCTTGACAATAGCCTCCGGCTCCTCGATCTCGACAAAGCAGAAGTCCTGCGGAGGCGTCATAGTCTCGGTCAGTACAGGCATGACGCCCGTGTTTATGCGGTGGGCGTTTACCACGATCTGACTCTGCCTCGATTGCCTGAATATCTCCCTGAGCCTCACACTTGGGATAGTCCCCGCCTGGATGATATCCTGCAAGACATTGCCAGGCCCGACGGAGGGCAGTTGGTCAGTATCCCCAACGATTATCAGGGTCGCATGACGCGGGACAGCCTTCAGGAAGTGGTACATCAGGATGGTGTCGATCATCGAGGCCTCATCAACGACGATGAGGTCGGCATCAAGGGGGGTCTGTTCGTTGCGCTTGAAGGAACCGCTCTTGGGGCTGAACTCCAGCAACCGGTGGAGGGTCCTGGAGTCGTGATTGGTGGACTCCTGCATCCGTTTTGCCGCCCTGCCCGTGGGGGCAGTCAGCAGCACGCGCTGTTGCAGTTGGTTGTA
>JADFXD010000123.1 GCA_015233725.1 Nitrospirota bacterium
CACAGAGTGGGAGCTTTTTGGCTGCCTTTTGCAGGAGCAAGTCCCCCATGTCATGTCCGAGTGTATCGTTTACGTATTTAAAGCCATCGAGGTCCAAAAACATAAGGGCAAACATTCGATTGTACCGCCGTGCCTGTCCCAGCGTATGACTCAGACGGTCGTAAAAGAGCGTCCGATTGGGTAAATCCGTCAGCGAGTCAAAGTGTGTGAGGTAATCCAGGCGCCGCTCAATGAGCCTGTGTTCTGTAACATCTATCCCCGTGGCAAGGAGGTAGGAGACGTTACCCATATGATCTAATATTACATTGTAAGTCCACGATATGAGTCTTTGCCCGCCGCTCTTGGGGACCCAATAACTCTCCACTTTCAGACCATTCTCATGTGGATTCAACGAGGTAGAATTGTCATAGGACAGCTTGTTGAAAAGCCCTTTAATCTCTTTAGAGTCATCCTCTTTCCACAATATCTCCCATGCGGTCTTGCCCTTTAAGTCGTCATACATATATCCCGACAACCTCTCACAGGCGCTGTTAAAGCACACTATGCAACCATCCCTGTCAATGACAAGCACCAGCGCCCCAACCGTATCAAGTATTGCCTTTAATATGCTGTTGCGATCAAAAAGCCTTTCTTGTAATGCCCTCAGCCCACCTTCAAGCATATCCTTATCGTTAAGCGCCTGATACAACAAATCCATCACCTAATCCACATCTCTCATAATGTTGTCTTTACAGCTCTGGTTCCTACTTATCATACACATCTATTTTAACAGAAAAGTAGCTGTTTATGATAGCATTGATAAAAATAATTATTCGCGCCTTTTTCTTAAAAAAAAAGAAGGTAGGGCTTTTTCTTCTATGCTATTTCGATGCACGAGCCCGCTATCTCACTGCAGGCAGAGCGAACCGAACCATCTTGATTTACGAGGTTCATTGATAGACGCTTGAGGTGCATCTTGAAGCTGTTGCTGAGGGGGACTATCTTGTAGCTTGAACCTTCGGGCACCAGGGCGGAGATGAACTGTTGCGTGGAGGCGGTGCCCTTAATCGCCATTTGCAGACCGGCCGTCAGTTGCATCGCTGCCATACTTAAGAGGTCGTCCCTGGAGGTGTTGACGCGTATAGAGGCTAACTCCCCACTTATGCTAACCCGGGAGATGCTCAGAGCCAACCCGTCGTGATTGTTGTTAATGTGCCGCACCAGGGCCTCAAGGCTCAACAGGTCATCAAACAACAACGGAGACTCTATCGTCACGTCTATTGCTGCACAACTGCCATACATCCCTTCAAATTGCCCGGGGGCAAAGGATATCTTGTGCTTGTCCCTCTCTGTTGGATTGTATAACTCACTGCTGTGATAGATGTAATCAGCACGGGTATCTTTCAGGTTCCAACCTGCCGTGGAGGCGTTGTACAACAGGGCGCCCGTGAGGTCGGCCCCCGTGAGGTCTGTTGATATCAGGTTGGTGTTAATCAGGGCACACTCATTGAGGGCACAAGAGCGCAAAGAGGCATTGTACAGGTTGGCATTTGAGAGGTTGGCCCCTGAGAGGTTGGCTCCGTTGAGGTATGCCCCGTGCAAGATTGCACAGACCAGTTCTGCCTCCGTAAGTATTGCCGTAGAGAGGTCGGCCTCTATAAGAGAGGCGATGCTGAGATCCGTCCTGTGGAGGTTTGTCCCGTAGAGGTCTGCCCTGTTGACGTTAGCCCTGGACATGAGGGCATCACTGAGGTCAGCACCGCGCATGTCTGCCTTATAGAGGTCAGCGCCGCGCATGTCTGCCTTGTGCAGGTTAACGTCCCTTAGATAGGCCTTCTGGAGGTTCCTCCCAATGAGCTTTACCGCGCTGAGGTCCCATCGCTGTAGTGGCATCTGACCACTTACTACGCCTATCTCCAGCAAAGCCTTCCATGTCTCCTCCTTTGTCATACCCCTTTTTTATAACATATATCTGAGGTAGTAGTCAAAGTAAAACTTGCATGATAAATAGCTTATTGGTAGCTTATTTGGCAGCTTACGTATTTTTATTGTAATACACAGTTAGCCTTTGCCTGCCAAACTGTTTCGCTTCATTGTACGAATCAACAAACAGGTCTATGGTGTTTCCCTTGACGAGGCTTCCCGAGTCCTCGGCGACACGCCACCCGATACCCTCTATGTACACGAGCGAACCAATAGGTATTACCAATGGGTCCACTGCAACAGTCCTGAACTTGTGTGGTGTCGTACCGCTTCTGGTCTTATTGTACTTTGCCCATTTACCGCAGCTCTTCCTGGAACTCTCATAAGCGGTTATCTCAAATTCACCCCTTTGCAGCTCAGAAAGAAACATCTCCTGCATATCCATCAACTTGCCAATAAGAATAGCGTTATTCTTTTTTAGCATACTGATTACCTTGCTATAGTACATACCAGTTGCAACGGTAGAGGCTATAATCAAGATAGAAAACAAGACAAAACAGCTTTTCTTTGGCTTCATGCTTAAAACCTCCTGCATATTTTCTTTTCTTTCAAAGAAGAAAGGATTACAATGTAGTAATTAGTCTTATATCTGAAGTGCCAATGTATTTGCATATTTTATGCCATTGTGTGTGCATGGTTCTTGGCATCTCTGACAAAGGTGCATAAATTTTTCATGGGTTTGCAGGGAAGCATTGTTTACCATACTTTTGCACCTTTCCCTAAATAGACATTTAATGCTGGTTTTGAATATGTATCCCCGTTTTCGCGGCAATGACAGTAAATGGCATTTTACGCCCATCTGTGTCATTGCTGTGCAAGCAGGGATCCGATACCCTTTCATTTCTTATGCACCGCGTTGACAGTATATTTAAAATGGGATATTGGTATGGGCATGTGTTGAATAATTGCAACAATGTGTTGCGATATCAGGACAGTCAGCACCCACAATCAATCCTCACGATCAATCCTCCAATTAATCCTCCTCTGGCTGACTCTTGCCGAGTTTGCGCCATAGCGATACCCTGTCTATGTCCAGGAGCTGGGCAGCCAGGGTCTTGTTGCCGTTGGCCTCCTTCAGTACCCATTTGATGTAGGCTGTTTCCTGTTGCTGGAGGGTGGGCAGTTTTCCATCCTTTCGTCTGAATGTCCTGACGTTGAGTCCTCTGAGGTCATCCGTCAGGTGAGCCACTTCGATGGAACCCCCTGTGGCAAGGTCTGGGGCAAGGGCAACTGCACGCTCTATTATGTTTTCAAGCTCCCTGACGTTACCAGGGAAGTCGTAGCACATCAGGATATCTATCACATCCGGCGATATATCCCTTATAGGTTTCTTCATCATGGTCGAGTATTTCTTCAGGAAATAGTAACACAGCATCGGTATGTCGTTTTTCCTCTGGGCAAGCGGGGGAATCTCAATGGAGACAACGTTTAATCTGAAGTACAGGTCCTGCCTCAGGTCACCGCTTTTGACGGCCCCGGCAGGATTTTTGTTTGTGGCGGCTATATAGCGCACGTCCGTCTTTATGGTATTGGTGGCGCCGACCCTCAAAAGCTCCTTCTCCTGGATAACCCTTAACAGCTTTACCTGCATCAGAGGCGACATCTCGGTTATCTCATCAAGGAAGATTGTCCCCCCGGCTGCTGCCTCTATCAATCCCTTCTTCTGCGCGACCGCCCCGGTAAATGCCCCCTTTTCGTATCCGAAGAGCTCACTGCTTAACAGCTCGTTTGTAAACGTCGCACAGTTTACAGCCATAAACGGAGAGGCCGCGCGATTACTGCTGTAATGTATATACCTTGCGAATAGTTCCTTTCCAGTGCCGCTCTCGCCGCTTATCAGCACATTGCAATCAGTAGGGGCTATCTGAGCCGCTATCTCAAGCAGCTTCAACAGGATAGAGTCCTGGGTGATTATCCTAACCTTTCCCTGATATTGCTCAATCTGCTCCCTCAACTGACTGTTTTCAAGTTTTAGCCTGACCTTCTCTGCGGCCTCCTTGACCACCTTTCTGACCTCATCCAGCCTGAAGGGCTTGGCTATATAGTAGAAAGCCCCCTGTTTCATTGCCGTAATTGCCGATTCCAGGGTTGCGTAGCCGGTTATGAGGATCACCTCGGTCTCTGGATGAAGCTCACGGCATCTGTTTAATATCTGCATACCGTCAACCTTTTCCATCTTCAGGTCGGTCAACACCACATCAAACCTCCCGCCCTCAAGCAGTGTAAGCGCCCTGGTAGAGCTCTGGGTGCCTACTACCTCATAGCCAGCCTTCTTCATTACATGTGACAGATTGTCAACTGCAATCTTCTCGTCATCTACAATTAGTATCCGTGCCCGATATTCTTCGCTCATGCCTGCTCCGCTTTAATAGTTTACACCTAAATGGCTTAAGAAGGGAGAAAAAGGGAGAAGAAGGAGGGCGGCGGAGTTTCTTTTGCGCTCCAGGACGCTCCTGGCCATCCTCAGACCTCCCCTGCAAGGGGAGGGGTGAGGCACGATGTTGTCGCAGCGGGTCGCACCCGCCCCGGCCACGAAGAAGCCCCCTTGCATAATTCTCAATCCTCTCCATTTTTATCCATTCCTGCCTGCAATCTTATCTTAAACGTTGTACCCCTCTGTGGTTGTGAATCTACTCTGATACAACCGCCATGCTCTTCTATGATCTCGTGCACGATAAAAAGCCCCAGCCCCGACCCCTTCCCCACGTCCTTTGTTGTAAAGAAGGGGTCAAATATCCTTGGCAGTACATTGTCGGCGATCCCCGTGCCTGTGTCCTTGATCCCGATATCAACGACGGAGCCACTAAAGACACATGTGCCGTCGCGTCTGAGACATCTTTCCTCCTCCGACGACCTCCTGGCCGTTATATATATATCACCATCTTGGGCATTGCCGTTTTTGCCCTCACCATCTGTGGTTATCGACTCCGCGGCATTTTTGATCAGATTTAAAAACGCCTGTTGGATCCTCTGTTTATCTGCATATATAGTAACATCTTCGTCTATCTCTATGACAATCCTCACCTCCGTGGAGAGTTGTCTCTTTAAGAACGCGACGGTCTCCTCAAATAGCCTGAGCAGCGGTATTGTGTCCTTTTTGAAATCCCTCTCCCTTGAAAAATCCAGAAGTGAGCGTACGATGTTTCTTGCCCTGATTGTCTGCTCGTCTATCTGAGACAACAGCTCCCTGAAATATTGCATATCGACCTGCTCGAGGTCCTCCAGGAGTATCTGACACGACGTGGATATGTTTGACAGCGGGTTATTGAGTTCATGGGCGACGCCCGAGAGCATCGTCCCCAGGGAGGCGAGTTTTTCGGACTGTATAAGGTGCTTGCGTCTTAGTTCCTTTTCCCTGAGCATCTTGTTAAATGCCTCTATCAACGATATCACCTCCCTGTCCTTGGTGTTTATGACGATCACCTGAAGGCCGCCCTCGCTTATGAGTCTCATGCTGTCCTGGAGCTGCTTAAGGGGTCTTACGACTATCTTTGACAGTATATGCCCTATGAGGCCACTCAGGATCGTTAGTATCAGGATGGAGACCACGATAAAGCGCCTTGAGCCTGTCAGTACGTTGCGGATGACGTCTCTGTCTGCCCTTGAGATGCCTTCAGCCCTTGTGGTTATATCCTTTCCCAGGCCTCTTATCTTTTGTCGCAAGACCTCCATGTCTCTTCCCAGCCCCTCAGTGAGGTGGTCATGCTGGTACTGGTTTAGCAGCCGGATATATATCTTCAGGTCTTGTTTCAATAACGAGGCATGGGTTATGGTGCCAAACCCCTTGATGTCTCTGTCAAGTATCTCCATTGCCTTGTCAGCGTATTGGATGTTCTCCTGGAAGTCGGTCTCCTTGTCGTAGAGGAAGTAGTTTTTTTCAAATCGCCTCATCTCAAGTGTGGTATCAAAGAACTCTGATATCACCTCACCCAGGAGTACCTTCTTTTCCATAAAGCCCATCACCAGAAAGATGAGAAACGAAAACACCGCTATCATTAACAGGACAATAAGATAGCCCAGTATTATCTTCTGCCTGATGCCAGGTTGATACTTAAGCATGGTACTATTATGTATCACAGTAGTTGCAAAAAGCAACAAAGGCTAAAATATTTCAACGCTAAAGAGGGAAGCGACTCCACGCTCCTTGCAGGGGCCAGGCGGTAGGAGAAACATCCCCTCCCAAGGATGCGTGAGCGTAAGGACGTTGCCTACCGTTACGCTAATCGTCGTGAAGTGAGATTGATTTCCTTGTTACTTATGAGCTAGAATATACTTGAATATATTCTAAATAGAAGGGGGTATCTGTTATGGAAGTATTTGAAAGGGTAGAGAGTTTAGAGGAAACGGTGGCTTGGTTCGTTAGGGAGATGCGAGCGTTAAGGATAGAGGACAACAAAGCGTGGGAGAAAAAAAGGAAAGAGGACAACGAAACGTGGGAGAAAAAAATGGAGGCTGAAAAGCAGGAAAGAATAGCGGAGCGAAGAGAGTGGAATAAGAAGTGGGGAGAGACAGCCAACAGGCTTGGTACGCTCGTTGAGGATGTAGTTGCTCCCAATATAGAGGGCCTCGCGTTGAATTATTTTGGCTGCAAGAGGATAGATTTATTTACACCCAGGATAAAAAGAACCAGTATCAGGGACAGGTCAAAGCTGAGGGAGTTTGATTGTATCGCCATCTGTGAGGATTGTATAATCGTCAGCGATACCAAGACCGCGCCAAGCGCTGATAAAGTAGATCGTTTTATAGAGGTGTTAAAAGAGATTTTCGATTACTTTCCAGAGGCGGAGGGTAAGCGGCTCATTCCGATCTTTTCTTCGCTGTACCTGTCCAAAGACCTCGTAACGTACCTTACACGGCAAAATATCTATGCCTTGGGAATGGGTAGTTCAACGATGGAGCTGCTTAATCGGCAAGAATTAAAAAATAATGCGGATTCAAATATAGAACCGATAGAAGGTAATTCATGATGTTTCAGCGATGCAGCAATCCAGGCTGTACGCAGGTGTAGCCTGACCCAATCCGAGGTTCACGCTCACCCCCCGGCCAGAAGGTCACCGACAATACAGACGCTGGACATGATTGCAGTTACAATAAGCCCGCGTGCTTTAATGCCTTTTTTCAGTTCGGGTCTTTCTCGGCTTTTTCTTTAATTGCAATTTCCAGTTTCTCTGCTTTCTCTACCCGAGCCTCAAGTTCCTTGGTGGTTCTTACTACAGGAGCCAGGCAGGTGCGACCTGCTGCGGGAAAAGGTTGTTCGTCTGTCCCACAAGATGAACCCGACAAGAACAAACATTCCGCTAAGC
>JADFXD010000034.1 GCA_015233725.1 Nitrospirota bacterium
TAAGGAGGTATTAAGGTAACTATGCTATTGATAAAAGAGGCCAAGAGCCGGGGTGAGATACTCCAGTTTATCAGATTTCCCTTAAGGCTCTATAAAGACGACCCATATTATGCTCCGCAACTGACACGGGATATGCTATCGGATTTCTCTCCTAAGAAGAACCCGTTTTTTCAATCCAGCAAGGTTAGGTTTTTCCTTCTTTACAGCGGCAAAGAGATAGTAGGCCGCATAGTCTCCATAATAAATGGCCGGCACCTGAAGATACACAACGACGGTGTTGGTTTCTTTGGCTTCTACGAGTCCGTGGATGACACCGCCGTGGCAAGTAGGCTCCTTGAGGTTGTGCAGGAGGAGCTAAGGGGCGGCGGCCTTAAGATAATGCGTGGGCCTATGAACTTCTCAACAAACGAGGAGTGCGGCTTTTTGATCGACGGCTTTGACACACCGCCCATGATCATGACCACACACAATCCACCATATTACAAGACACTCATGGAGTCGTGCGGGATGCTAAAGGCCAAGGACCTCTACGCCTACGCCAAGGAGGTCCCAGCCGATGGCCCGCCTGATAAGGTCAACCGCGTTGCCGACATCGCCCAAAGGCGCGGGATAACCGTCAGGCCACTGTCGATGAAGAATTTTAGAAATGAACTAGCGCTCTTTAAGGATATCTACAACAGCTCATGGAAAGATAACTGGGGCTTCATCCCCATCACCGATGCCGAGTTAGAATATATGGGCACAAAGCTCAAGACAGTCATCGTGCCGGAGCTGATGCTTATCGCGCAGGCGGGAGAGGAGGTTATAGGCTTCCTAGGACTCTTGCCAGACTTTAACTTCGTCCTCAGAAAGATGCACGGCAAACTCAACCCGATAACCCTGATCAAGGCCCTGTATTACTCTAGGAAGATAACAGGCGCACGACTGCTGCTCTTTGGCGTCAAGCCACAGTACAGGTTCAAGGGCGTTGACGCCCTCCTCACTAAAGATATATTCCGCAGGGCATGGGAGGGCGGCTATAAGCTGTCTGAGTTCTCATGGATACTCGAGGACAACGAGGCAATCAAGAAGATCATCGAGCTGGTCGAGGGTAGACTCTACAAGACCTACAGGATATACGAAAAACCAATCTAATGAGAGATAAGAAGTTCAAAGTATTGCGTGCCTCCGCAGGAAGGGGTCAAGGGGACTGGTCCCCTTGCAGGGGGTTCTGAAGGGGGCCAGGAGCGTCCTGGAGCGGTAAAGAAGCGGAGCCGCCCCTTTCTTTTTTTGTATTACATACGATCGAAACGCGCTATAAAGAAAACATGTGAAATGGAAGAACCAATAGATGAACTAATTTCAAGTTTAAATGAAGTAGTATGCGTAAATGAGGAAATAGGAGGTGTAATAATTACGAGGGTGGTAAAACCAGTAGGTATAGCTGAAAGAGTGTTAGAAAGGCTTGGTATACAAATACCTGAAGTGTTGGGGACTGTTTGTGCGAACAATCTTGAGCTAAAGTAGCATAGAATGTTGATGATAAAGACTTTATAGGGATAACTTAGGCACTCCAAAATGGAACTTCCGTTACATCCTTACCTTAAGTCAACAGCATTAGGTCTGAGGGAGGGGCGGTCAGGCGTCCTCCCTTCTTTCTTTTCTTAATTGTCTGTTTTGCGGAGACTTATGAGGATGCTACCCTCATCGCTGACAGAGACCAGCTTGACACTGCCGAGTTTGACAGGCAACACGAACCTCAAACCACCGGAGATGACCTTCTTGTCACGATACATAAGCTCCAACAACTGCTGATGATTTATGTCCGCGGGTACCCTGAAGGGCAGATGGTAAAGCTCAAGGACATTCCTCAATTGCGGCAGTGCATGGGACTCAAGCATGGATAGCTCCACGGCAAGACAGGCAGCGGCATACATGCCAATGGCGATGGCCTCCCCGTGTAGAAACCTCCTGTAGCCCGTGATAGCCTCAATGGCGTGCCCAACCGTGTGACCGTAGTTGAGAATGGCACGCAGACCAGACTCCGTCTCATCCTCGGAGACCACCTCGGCCTTGATCTGACACGACCTCTTGATTATGTGAATAAGATTGTCAGGGACAAAGGACAACAGCTCATCGGTCTTTTCCATGAGATACCGGAAGAACTCAGCGTCCCAGATGACCCCGTACTTAATGACCTCGGCAAGGCCAGAGAGACGCTGCCTCCAGGGAAGGGTGCTCAAGGTCTCGATGTCGATCCACACCAGGCGGGGTTGATAGAAGGCGCCGATCATGTTCTTTCCGAGGGCGTGATTGACCCCCGTCTTGCCGCCAACGGAGCTGTCAACCTGTGCCAGGAGCGTTGTCGGTATCTGGACGTAGCCAATGCCGCGCATGTAGATCGAGGCGGCAAATCCCGTAATGTCGCCGATCACACCACCCCCAAGGGCAATCAGCGCGGACTTCCGATCGAGGCCTCTTTTCAATAGCTCAGACAGTATATAGTTGATCCAGTTGAGGTCCTTGTACTCCTCGCCATCGGGGATCAACACGTGGGAGCACTTAAACCCCGCCGCCTCAACCGAGGACAACACCCTCTCCCCATAGAGACCAAACACGGTCTGGTTGCTGACTATGGCCAGGGTCTTACCAAACCCGCAATCCTTAAGCCTCTGTCCAACGCCATCAAGCATACCGTGGCCGATTGCTATGTCGTAGCTTCTGTTGCCGAGAGATACTGGTACTATTTCCATCATTTAATTACCCATTATATCAAATTCAATAAACTTGTTATACTCGGAGGAGTTTTCTTTTATTTTTCTTTCCAATTCAGCTCTTTCATGTATAAGAGTCTTTATTTTATCAACAATTCTTTTTCTACTATGTGGATCTGGAAAAGGCACTTCAACCATAGGGATTAATTTTTTGTTAAGTGTAAATCCTTTTGCCGCTCGTTGTGCGTATGGAGCGTAATCTATTAATGGTAGAACATAATATAGGTATTCCCTTATCTCATCTGTATCGTACTCATTGTTTAGAACAAGTGAACATATCGCCTCATTAGTGAAAAGATTTTGACCTGCAAATGCTGTTTTCCCCAGAGTAAGCTTAAACGACATTAACAGTTCACCTTTATTGATTAACTTTTTTCCTCCCATTTTGCTTGCTCCATCTTCACTTAACTTCAATTCCGTATTAGTTATATGTTTTTCTTTCATGTCGCTAATTGTAACCCATAAATATTTGTCTCCATAAAAGTCCTGGTTTTTCTTGTCTGGAGTATGACCGATTACAAATTCCTTACACATTTTATTTAATTCTATCGGGTCTTTTACCTTCCTTTTTCTTTTATATTTGTAGTAATTCAAAAATAACTTATAAGAATCTTTGGGAATATCTTTATATTCAACAGTAAAATGTTTATTTGACATTAAATCTTCGTTCAATAGACTTCTTTCGCTCCATAGACGTCTCAAAAGAGGGATATCATTTTCATCCTTTGGCGTTCTCTTCGTTGACCCCTTAAAGCCATCATTCTCTAAATCAAAAAACCAAATCTTTTTTGTTTTTCCACCTTTTCTAAAGATTAAAATTGTTGTGGGCTGTTTGGTGTATGGAATAAATGCTTCTGCTGTTAATTGAATGATTGCTTTTAATTCACACGCCTCAATTAATTGTTTTCTTACATTTACAACATCTGTATCATTGCTAAACAAAACACTATCCGGCACTATAACTCCCGCTGTGCCACCATCTACCAACGCATCAATAACGTGTTTTAGAAAAACTGGGTTTGCTGATTTAGAAGAGAGTTTGTATAGAGATGCATATTCTGTTTTTTGTGAAAATGGGAAATTTGTCAAAATAATATCAAATTTATCTTTCTTGGGATTTCGTAAACTATCATCTTGAACTATATTAGTATGACCATCTCCGGCTAAAATCATATTCATTTTCGCAATTTTTGAGGTTCCAGTTAGCTCCATACCATAAATAGTGTCTCGTTCAAGCACTTCAATATTTTTTTCAGTAGGATTGCAACTTAGTTTTATGTGTCTAAAACCCTCAATCAAAAATCCACCTGTTCCGCAACATGGATCATAAATCTTATCACCAAATTTAGGATTTACTAAATCAACCATTAACTTAACAATATGACGGGGAGTATAATATTCACCCAAATCATTACCAACCGTTACCGAATTTTTAAGAAAATATTCAAAGGCATCTCCTTTTATATCGCTATCCACATCAAGCAAAACAAGGTTGGAAAGGCCATCAATAATTTGCTTTAGAATTTTCGGGTTTTGTATGTTGAGTTTGTTGGAAAAAACATCCCCACTATGATTGTACTTTCCAACAAGTTTTGGTAAAACAGTATCATTTATATAATCGAGCATGTCTTGAGGTTCTTTTTTACAAAAAGATTCCCAACAATATCTTTTATCCATTCTTCTCTGTAGTCCATTCTCCTCTCGATCCCTTTCAATTTCATCTATAAGTTTCAAAAATAAAAGATTGGAAAACTCTGTAAATCGTTCAATCCCTTCTCTCATTCCTTCGTTACGTAAGAAATCGTTAGTCTTTGAAAAGATATTAATTAAATCTTCTCTTGTTTTTGTAGCTTTTTGGGGAGATACTACTATATAATCGTCCTGCTGAACAAACTTTAACAATGTTTTTTCTGAAAGCAATTCAGTGATTAAAGAATCATCTCTCTTTAAAAATTCGTTTCCACTTACCCATCTTGCTTCTACGATTGAACCATCAACTCCAAATATAATTTTTGCCCCTATACACTCTGCATATTCTCTCGCCTGCTTTAATGCTTTTTCAAGATTTCTCCCTACTCGCTTTGCCTCAATGACTGCGAGTGGTTCAAATTTATCAGAAGAGTATAAAACATAATCAGGGAATCTTCCATTTGGGAATTTTTCACGAATTAGCCTCTCTTCTGGTTTTGTTCTTACTCTTTCGGTAAAAACATTACACTGCTTATCAAACTCGCGAATTGTCCATCCTAAATTTAATAATATCCTGTCTATCTCTTTTCTAGTTGCGCTCTCTAATGGTTCTGTAAGTTCCATACGTTTTACTCCTTTTTACCTATTTACCTATCAGAGAGAGAACGTGGTCATAGCGATTATCTCCGCAACCACCATCTCAGGGGTCTTGTCATCGGTGTCAATTATCAGGTCAGCCTTTTCGTAGAACGGTCTCCTGAAGTCCAACAATTCTAATATCTTTTGCAGGGGATTGGGCACCTTGAGCAACGGACGGTCATCACTGCCAGCAAGACGGCTTAGGATCGTCTCAGGCATCGCCATCAGGCACACGACGTAGCCGTTGCGTCGGAGGTGGGTCATGTTTTCTTCCCTCAGTACAATGCCACCGCCAGTTGATATAATCACGCCTTTGATCTTTGACACCTTCATGGCCATATCGGTCTCTATCTGTCTGAATCTTGCCTCTCCGTGGGTTGCAAATATCTCGTTGATCTTCATCGCGGTCGCTGTCTCTATCTCGGAGTCTATATCGATCAGCGGTCTGCCTAGCGTCTCAGAGAGCAGACATCCTACGGTGGTCTTTCCGGTTCCCATAAATCCTGTAAAGACTATATTCTTCATGATTAAAACTCTTTCAGATAATTCAAATAGTTTTTATAGTTTCTCATTGCCTCTTCAACGCAGTCGCCACCGAACTTACAGAGCATTGCGTCGGTTAAGACAAACGCGATCATGGCCTCGGCAATCACACTACATGCGGCCACGGCACAGACGTCTGAGCGTTCATAGGCGGCCTCTCTCGTCTCTTTGGTGACGATGTCAATTGATGCCAGGGGTTTGCGTTGTGTCGGTATGGGTTTCATGATGGCCCGCATCAGCAGAGGCATCCCGTTTGTCATGCCACCTTCAAGGCCGCCGGCAAAGTTAGACAGGCGGTAGAAGCCGCTGTCATCGCTATAGAGTATCTCATCCATCAGTCTTGAGCCTGGCAGTTGCGACAGGTCAAAGCCCAATCCACACTCTACGCCTTTTACGGCCTGTATGCTCATGATCGCTTGAGCCAGTTGTCCGTTGAGCCGCTTATCCCACTGCACGTGACTACCCAGTCCAACGGGCAGCCCCACGGCAAAGACCTCAAAAACGCCTCCAATCGTATCACCCTTGTCTTTTGCCTCATCAATGGCGTCGATCATCCCCTGGGAGTCCTCCTCAAAGGGGCATCTGACGACGGATTCATCTGCCCTAGAGCTGAGAGCTACCAGCCTGTCTTCGATGTCCTTAAGACCATCGGGGGCTTTCATTGCCTCCTGATAGCAGCGTTTGCCGGTCCCTCCGGTTCTTATCACGAAGCTGCCGATTGTGATGGAGAACTCGGCAAGGAACGCCCTGCACACCGCGCCCAGGGCCACTCTCATGGCTGTCTCTCGTGCCGATGAGCGTTCGAGGACGTTGCGTATATCCTTGAAACCATACTTAAGGGCGCCCGCAAGGTCTGCATGTCCTGGTCTGGCTCTTGTGACGGGGGCTATGGAGGCCTCGTCCTGAATGAGTGTTGACATACCCTTGTGCCAGTTTTGCCAGTCGCGGTTTTCGATCTTTAGGGCAATGGGGCTAGCCAACGTCTTGCCCCATCTGACGCCAGAGAGGATTTCGACCTGGTCGTGTTCGATCTTCATCCTTCCGCCGCGCCCATAACCCTGTTGTCGTCGTCGGAGCTGCTTGTTGATGGCCTCCGCCTCTATGGTCAAGCCAGCCGGTATGCCCTCGATAATCCCAATCAGCGCCCTGCCATGCGACTCCCCAGCAGTCGATACCTTTAATCTATCCATCCTTGCACTCTTAACCTAATCCGTAAGAAGAAAGAAAAAAAAGGGGCGGCTCCGCCCCCCTTCAGACCCCCCTGCAAGGGGTCACAGCCCCCTTGACCCCTTTATATCTTCCTTCACAAGTATGATTATACACAATATGAACTAACACCTTAACTTATTCTACCAAATCTCCGCAGTCTGATCAAGATAGCGATGGCTATTGGCAGCAGGATGGCCAGGATGTCTGTTGTGGTAGAGGCCTTACCTGAGCTATTGCTTGCAACCGTACAACCACCGCCGCCACCGCCACCACTTGGCGGGGGGGTAGCAGCCGCTACAGTGACCGTTGCCTCGTTGGATAGAGGCGACACGCCAATTGCGTTATATGCCACGAGCGTATACGCATATGACTGACCGGTTGTCGTATCGGTATCGGCAAAGATTTGCGTATTAGGGGGCAGCGTCTTGTACTGTGCATACGGGGTGTTACCGACCCTTCTGTAGAGCAATAAGCCTGACTCTGCCGTGGCCCTGTCAATCCAGTTGAGGATGACATTGCCGGCTGTCGTATTAACCACCTTGACTTCGGCGGGTGCCCACAGGGCCGACAGTGATTTCCAGGCATTAATCCTTCCGCCGGTCTTGGTCATGACGTTGTAGGGTGATGCCATTGGGTCAACATAGCTCTCTATCATCTGTATGATCTGTGTATAGGTGAAGTTTGGATAGTACGCCCACAAGAGGGCGGCCAGGCCGCTGACGTGCGGGGCGGACATGGATGTTCCGCTATAGTTACAGTTGTATATAGTACCGGAGTTATAGCCTGTTATCGTGCTGCAGATATCGACGCCGGGGGCAGAGACATCGACGGAGATCACCCCGTAGTTAGAGAATGAGGCGAGCATATCGTTCTGGTCTGATGCCGCAACCGATATAATGTTTTCTAGGTTGTAGCTGGCCGGGTAGCATGGTGAGAGGTCGTTGTCGTTTTGCAGGGAGCCGTTACAGTAGATGTTATCGGAGCTGCCACCGTTACCGGCTGCTGCTACCAGCAACACACCAGCGTCTCTTGCGCTTGCTATGGCGTCATAGACGGCCTGGCTGGTGTTTTTCCATCCCAGGGAGGCGTTCATAATCTTAGCGCCGTTTCTGGTTGCGTACTGGATACCTGATATCAGGGCATCCATTGTAGTCTTGAGGTCCACGGTTAGTATCTTAACGGGCATTATGGATACATCCCAGCTTATGCCGGCCACGCCCGTTGAGTTATTTCCGACAGCGCCGATTGTGCCGGAGACGTGGGTTCCGTGTCCAACGACATCCATTGGGTTGTTGCTCTGTGCTGGATGCACGGGGTCATCGCCGACGAAGTCCCATCCCCTGATGTCGTCGATATAGCCATTGTTGTCGTTATCCAGGCCATCGATGGTCTCCCTGGTGTTTATCCAGATATTAGTGGCGAGGTCGGGGTGATTGTAGTCAACGCCGGTATCTAAGACTGCGACGATAACGTTCTTGTCCCCTTTGGTGACGTCCCAGGCCTTATAGGCCTTTATATCTGCCCCTGGGGTGCCGTTTTTATAACCGTTGTTGTACAGCGCCCATTGCATCGAGAAATAAGGGTCATTTGGGAACACATCCAGTCCTTTTGCATAGTAGTTGGGTTCAGCGTATTGGACGTCGGTGTTTTGCGTGTACTGCGAGACGGCGTCCTTAACGCTCAGGGACTCCGGCAGTGTCACGAGTTCGAGGTTTTTGACCATCGTGTAGGTCTTTAGGACCTTGGCTCCTATGCCTCTGTGTACGGCCAACGACCTGGTTGAGCTGACGCCATCCTTAAACCTCACGAGCAATTGACCTTCTTTGTAGGCGCTCTTATCTATATCAGCGATGGCCTTGGGGGTATATTTGCCTTTTGTCAACGAGCCATTGCTCGCCTCTTGTGTCTTTGCTGCTGGCCTTACTGCGCTGGCAGTGGTGTTGCTATTATTACCAGCGGTTTTGCCTCCTTGCTCTCCGCAAGAGGCGACAACCAGCAACAACACAACCGCTATTGCCCGCATCAACCCCAGCGACTGTAAGGAGCGAATCCGATCATTATTATCTAAACATCTATTCATTAGTTCCTCCACATAGTCCTTTTAATTTACCACAAATTTCAGGGTACACTTACCATCGTTGGTATTGCCATCAAGGACATCGATATTGACGGTTGTTCCGTTATCACTTGCAGTAATCTTCTGCCTAACGGTGACCGTCAGGGGTATAGAACTTGACGCGCTTGCAGAGGTGCCGGTAGTTGCAGTCACGAGGTCTGGGCGATCGACATAGACCTTGAACGGTGGGTTAGCGCCAAATATGTCATAATTAGCCGTGTCACCTGCATTGGGGGAGGTCAGGGTAATTGTCGCCGGGAATATTGACAATGTCCCTGCGGCAGTGGTTAGGGTTGCATTGCCTGTCAAGCCGTTGGCGTCGGTTACGAAGAAGGTAATCGTAGTGGCCGAGGTGATATCTTGCAGGAGGGTAAGGGTTATGGTGGAGCCTACCACTGATGCGCTGACCTGTTGAGGGTGGTCGGTGGTCACGCTATAGGGCGTCTTACCGCCTGAGACCGTATATGTAGCGATAGTGCCTTTCATAGGCATAGTTAAGACCCTGGTTGTGGGTGTTATTGTCAGGGCGTTTGCCCCTGATGGATTTAGGATCAGGGTTGCCGTACCGGTGAGGCCATTGGTGTCGGTTACGTTAATAGTCACGGTAGTAGCCGTTGTAATGGCGACAAGCGTTTTCACCGTTAGCGTATCGCCGGTTGTTGAGGTGCTTACCGTTTGTGGGAGATTTACGCTGGTGGTATAAGGCCTCGTCCCTCCCCTGATTGTATATGTGACTGTAGCGCCAACCGCTGGAGCTGTGAGGGTTTGAGTCGCTGGGTCTATAATCAAAGCACCCGTGGCAGCGTTTAGAATCAGCAATGCCGTTGCCGCTCCACCTGATGAGTCTGTGGCATATATAGTTATACTCGTGGCGTTAGCCGTTGTAATTGGCACAAGAGTCGTCACGGTTATTGTCGCACCGCTTACTGAGACGTTTGCCATTTGTGTTTTATCCACGGTAACGTTGTAAGGTGCAACACCACCGGAGATCGTATACTTGGCTGTAGCACCTACGGGTGGATTTGCCAGCGTCTGGGATGGGGGGGTAATCGTCATACCTGCGGCAACGGATAGACTCAGCGTTGCCGTTGCCGTTGCGTTTGATGAGTCTGTGGCGTAGATAGTTACGCTCGTGGCATTAGACGTTGTAATTGGCACAAGTGTCGTTACGGTTATTGTCGTACCGCTTACCGAGACGCTTGCCATTTGTGTTTTATCCACGGTAACACTATAAGGCGCAACACCACCGGAGATCGTATAGGTTGCTGTAGTGCCTACGGGTGGACTTGTCAGTGTCCGGGTTGGGGGAGTAATTGTCATACCTGCGGCAGCAGATAGACTCAGCGTTGCCGTTGCCGAGGCGTCTGATGAGTCTGTTGCGTATATAGTTACACTCGTGGCATTAGCCGATGTAATTGGCACAAGAGTCGTCACGGTTATTGTCTTACCGTTTACTGAGACGCTTACCATTTGTGGCTTATCCACGGTAACTTTGTAAGGCGCCGTACCACCGGAGATCGTATACGTGGCTGTAGTGCCTACGGGTGGACTTGTCAGTGTCTGGGTTGGGGGAGTAATTGTCATACCAGAGGAGGTCGTAAGTGATAAGGTAGCGTTGACTGTCGTCCCTTTATTATCCATCACGGTTATCGTCACGGACTTTGCATTTGACGCTGTTATGGCCACAAGCGTAGTGACGGTCACGGTTGAGCCAGATATGCTTGCGCTGACTATCTGCGGTTGATCGACATAGACCTGATAGGGTCGTTTTCCGCCCTTCACCGTGTATGTGACACTTGTACCCACGGCTGGGGCAGTCAGTGATTGCGATGGCGGCGTTATTGTTAGCGGAGCAGAGGCCAGTACCAGGGTGGCGGTGACCTCAGTGTGTTTTGCGTCGGTTACCGTGATAGACACGTTTAAGGTATCATCCTGCGGGATGCTTGCGACGGTGGCCGTCACCGTAGAGCCGCTTATGGAAACCGTTACGTGCGGGTCACTGCTGCGCACGCTATAGGGTTTAGCCCCACCGACTACGTTATACGTTGCGGTATCGCCGACATTTGGATCCGAGAGGGTCTGGGTTGCCGGGTTTATCTCTAGCGCCCTGTTGACCGTCAGGGGCACAAAGCCCGACACCGACGCGACCCTTGCCTGTATGGTGCATTGCCCCGTGTCTCCGGTGGGTATCTGCGTTGGGGCGGTAAAGATCGTTGTGGCCTTGCCACCGAATGTCTGGGCTGTTTGCGGATTAAAAGCCGATGTCGCAGTGCTCACACTGTCTTTGCAGTCAGCGGAGAACTGGACAAACGTGCCATCGGGGGCCGTCGCGCTACCAAGTGTCGTGTTCACTGAGGCCGTGATATAGGACGTCTGTCCTGTGGCGACCTCGGTGGGGTTTGCCGTTACCGTTATGCTTGAGACGATTATTGACTCCATAAACAGGGTCGTGCTGCCCGTGCCATAGTACTTTGCCGTGGAGCTGAATTCGGGGAAGCTGTAGCTGTCGGTCGTAGCCATGACGGAGAGCAGTCGTTCCTGTGTGATGGTCTGACAGCTTATGGTGAATTCGGAGCTAGCCACTCCGGCGCTGTTGGTATAGACGCGGTCCTCGCTAAACCAGTACGACGTCACACCTGAGATAGTCGTGTGAGGTGTAAAACACACGCTATCCACAACGCCGTCGCCGTTATAGTCACAACCGGTCAACGTCCTTGCACCTGTTGTGGGGTCCACGGTGTATATGCCGTAGATATTGTTATAGAAGTTCACGAGTTGACTCAGGTCAGTTGTCAGCATCAGGCCAATACCGGCGGCCTTTTCTCCCTTGAAATAGACCGTGGCCCTGACGCGGATGGTTTGATCCGTTGTTGTTTGACAGACCTTGTAGTCGTCTGCCTCGTTATAGACACCATTGTTGTTGCCGTCTACGTCAAGGACAACCGATATGGGTGTAAACTGGTTCACGGTGGTCCCTGAGCTTACAAAGAGCATCGACCTGCGTGCCATCAGACCGCTGTCGGTGTAGGCCTCTACGGTGACATAGCCGCTTGCGGTTGAATTTACCTTGATGCTTGCCCTGCCGTAGTTGTCTGTTTGTACCTTATAGACAGCGACATCCTTGAAGTCGAATTCGTTTACCAGGCTTGGGCTTATATTACCGGCCGTTGATGTCTTCGTAAACGTTACATTTGTACCTTGAACGGGTCTGCCGTTTACGTCGGTCACCAGGGCGGTCATATAGATCGGCGCGTTTGATTGTCCCACCGTCCTGTCCGAGGACAGCAGTATGGCATGGGGCACAGCCACGTTTGGTTGAGGCGGTGTATAGTCGCTGCCAGCAGAACCGCCTCCTCCCCCCCCACAACTGACGAGGGACAGCGCCAAAAGGCACAAGATCGCAACATAGAGAAAATAACGCCTTATATCTATCTTATTACGTATATTCATGAGATATCCTCCTTATTTTTAACAATCATTTAACAGTTATTATAATCGGCCACAGAAATCGTCCTGTGAACTGGCACACTAAAGGAATTGCCTAGCGTGTCAACACCATACAGGGTTATCTTCATATCGTACAGATATGGAGGCAAGTTGACAGGGTTATATAGCCCGCTGGTTATACCTTTCCAGTACGTAATCTTTGCACCTGAAGGCATAATAACAAGGAGTACCGTCCCCGATGAATCGGGTTTTATCGTAACGCTCGTTGTTAGGTCGAGCATAGTAATTGGCGGCAGGTTCAACTCGTATACCTGCTGGGTAAACTCAACGGTGTAGCGTTGTATGAATATCGTGTTGGCAGGAATTGTCGTGTTATACGAGGTCAAGGCAACCGTAGCCACAGCGGTATCGTCTCCCCACTGCTCTGGAGTGCCAGTGCTACCGCCAGTAGCGCCGCACATATCCCGCACCATGTCCATTTGCCACTGATCCCCTTGGTCTCCCTTGGGGGATGAGTGACCCATAGCGGTTATAGTTATGTATCCGCCGATCTTATCCGGGTTGGTACTTCCAGGGCTGCCTGGTCCGCTGCCCCCGCCACAACTATAGACAACCGCCACAACCAAGACCAAACACAGTGTAAATACCCTTCTTCTTTGCATCTCTTCTCCTTTTTATGTAATCTTAAAATACCTAAGCGCTATAGCAAAAAAAAACAAAATACCTTGCCGTAGTTATTTTTCCATAACCTTACACTCAGTAATCTCGCGGCCAAGGTCCCTCTCCACAACCCTGGGCGTTATAAAGATCAGGTACTCGGATTCTGTATTACTCTTTGAGGCCGTCTTAAAGAGCCAGCCCAGGATTGGTATATCCTTCAACCCTGCCGTTCCCTCATCTGTAATGGCCGTGTTTTGCTTAAAGATACCTCCCAGCACCAGGGTCTCACCATCTTTTACGATGACCTTTGTCGTTTCCGTTAACTTAGTTGTATTGGGAGTCTGGCTACCACCTATCGTGGTATAGCCCACCAGGTCCTCTTTAGTGATATCGACGGCCAGATTGATCAATCTACCGGGGGTGATCTTCGGCGTAATTGTTATATTCACTGCTACGGACTTAAACGCGGCAGAGACTACCCCCTGGGGGTTCATTACAGGGTATGGTATCTCCTGACCCTGGGTGATCTTTGCCTGCTCCCTGTCCATTGTAAGCAAGCGGGGACTCGTTATAATCCTACCGTTATTTGAGGTCTCCAGTGCCTGTAATTTTAGGTCCAGACCAAGGGTCCTCTGTGCGTTTATGAAGCCCAGCGCTATACCTCTGCCCAGATTAGAAACGGTTGAGGGCATATCTGCTAAAAATGATTGACCGGTAACGCCTGTACCCTGCCCAACCCCTATTGCACCAGTTCCGTCAATGGACTTTGTAAAGAAACCCCAGTTTATTCCCAACGAATCTGACATATTATTGTTGACTTCTATTATCTTGGCCTCTATCAGCACCTGTTTCTTAGGCACATCGAGTGCACGAACAAAGTTCTCTACCTTCCTTAATGCCGATTCTATATCTATGACCGTCAGCCTATTTTCAGCCTCGTCGGCGTATGACATGCCTCTATAGGTCAAGAATCTCGTAAGAAATTCCTGCTCCGCTTGTTTTTGAATCGTTTCTCCGCCAGTCTTGCCAGCGACTATCTGTTCTTGACTGCCTTGTATGCGTTTTTGTATATCATCAGCAGGTATATACTTCAGGATACACTCCATACGTTTTACCCTTGCCAGTTCGACCATTTCCTTTTCTTCCTGCTGTTTGGACTCTGCCATTCGTTTTCTTTCTTCATCTTCTCTTTTTTTCGAGGCTATCTCTACGTTTCTTGTATCATCCAGAGTCTTTTGTTGGGCTATACGAATGATGTTGCCAGTGACATCGCATCCGAGTTTGAGTATCTTTTGGATGAGTTCTACCACTTGATACCAGGGCGCGTCCTTGACCTGCATTGTTATTACGCCACTGACGTCGGGGTCAACGACAATATCGCAACCGCTCTCTTCTGCCAGGAGTTTAAGTAGTGCCGTAACGGGGGCGTTTTGTATATTAAGCCTTATCTTGTTTTGAGTACCACATTCGAGCCTTTGACCACCACACATCTTAACTTCCTGACTCTCCGCACCTTCGCCCTTTATTACCTTTATTGCTCGATCCTCGAGCTGAGGCGCGACTATTTCACCTTTGGGCTCTCCCTTTGGCTCCCCTTTGGACGCCATAGCCTTTAGGTCCCCTTTGTTATTGACGGTGCCGCTCCCTACGGTCGGTGGGCGAGACATATTTGCAACAGGCGCATCTGCCACGCCATAGTCTTTCTTCTTGCCTGAGATATCGGCCCTTACATCCGGCCTTGCAGGAAGCAGGGTTGGGGTTGAATCGCCACCCTTTACTGCCCTCTTTACTGCCGCATCGATGCGGTCAAAGGTCGTCAGGGAGACTATAATCGTGTCATTGACCGTGAGCACGTCGTAGGGGGTCTCTTTCTGAAGTTCCAATACAATGCGCACTCCTACTTTACCCTCTTCCCACCTTAACGCCTTTAAGGGCACCGCTATCTCCCTTGGCAGCTCCGCGGCTATCTTTACATTTGGGATATCTATTGCTATCTTATCTGAGATATTGACATCGGTAACGTTGGATATCACCGGCTTGAGGGCGCCATCTCCGTGGATTATCACGCTTACTGCATCCCGTTCGCGCTTAAAGCTCACACCGGTGATGCTCCTGGCCTCCTGCAAGGTAATCTCCTCAACCGGCGCAGTATGGCTCTCCATTGATCTCTCTGCTGGTCTCTCTGTTGATTTTATCCCTTCCTCCGGCTTAATCTCCACCATATCCTTGCCAGCAGTTGATGCTCCAGTTGGCACTATAATTGGTGTGCTGGCGGCATCCGCGGTCTTGCTCTCCCCCGCATCCTTGTGTGCGGCAATGGTCAGGACGTTATTCGATAGTTTATGTGTAGTCTCAAACGGGGACGTAAGCGTAATCTCCACATCCAGGGCACCATCCGTACCGGAGGGCTGCAATGACACCTCCCCAATACCCTCCTTAACGGAGACTATCCTGTCTCTATACGCACCAGGTTCTACGGCCTTTAATCTTGCCACGATCTTAAACGGGTCGGAGGGCGGGGCAATCGAATACTCAAAGGGCTTCTCTGCTGTAATCCTAACCGTATAGTCGTCTATCTCTATGGACTTTAAAGGGTTAGCCCCCTTGACATCTGCCCCTCCCCCCGATCGTTGAGCGCCGCTGTCCTGCAACACCCCCTCGGGTCTGCCTACACCATTGACCTCTCCGGTTGTGCGGCACCCATAAGCCATCATAATACACACCAAACCCACCGATAATATTAAGCCCTTGCCCTTAAACATCTTCATTGGCCTCCCTGACATATTCATTTAAATTTATAGGCATTTAAATTTATAGGCATTTAAATTTCTAGGCATTAAATTAATTAGAATCATTGCCTATCTTAGTGTTTATTACCCTTTCTTGCTCCCTCACCCTTTTCACCTAAACCCTCCTTACCATCCCCCATATCATTAATCGCGTTGTTGGTATTACCATCGAGGTTAATGTTTAGGTCCAGACAGATGCTTCCATTGCCTGACTCGACGTTTTCTCTCTTTATAGACCTGCCAATGCCTCCCATATTTGAGAACGTTATAGTCAAGTCTTTTATCACCACTGGCTGCGAGTTGCACTTGGCAGCGCCAGGGGCCGTACCTTTCGGCCTTATCTTGAGTATATTGCCATCGACTTCCTTCTCCAGGTTGTGGGTATCGAGGATGAGCTCCAGGGCCTTATCCCACGGAACGTCTCTGAGCTTCAACGTGATCTTGCCCTTAACCCCAGGGTCTACGACAATGTTATACCCGCTGACATCCGATATCAACCGCATTATCGGCACGATATCCGCGTTGTTAAAGTCCAGGGTCACCAGACCTTTTTCCGTGCCCTTCTTTGGAAATCCCGCCTCTTGACCATGCCCTTTCTCCGCGGAGGCATTCCTGGAATCTTCCTTCAGACGTTCTATCCTGGCCTGTACGTCGGCCGTAACATCGTCCGTCGCTAAGGGGTCCTTACCGCCATGCGTCTTCTTCTTGGCGGGCGACACGATTACTGCGTTCTTTGATGCCTTTGAACCGGGTGGGGCAGTCAACACGATATCCACCACCTTGCCACCCATAACCACCTCGTAGTTGAGCTTCTCTGCCACATCCAACACTACCCGCACCTTATCCTTATGTTCAACCCATCTGATGGTGCTAAGGGGCATCTTCACGGCCTGCTTTTTAAGCGCTGCCAGCCTCACCTTTGGTATATCCACAACGATACGGCCATCGAGCGTAAAGACATCCGCCGTTATCTGGCCATCCCCTGATATCTCTACCCTTGAACGTGAGGCCGATTCCCTCTTAAATACCACATTCGTTATGAACCTGGCCTCTTTTAACGTCCCATTTGAAGGTTGCTCTATACCCCTCTCCCTTGGTCTTCCCTCGCTGGACTTGCCACCATTGACTGCCGCCATGTCAGGCTCTTTAAAGGTAAGTTCCAGGGCATTTTGCGCAACCACCTCGGATACCTCCAAGGGAGATGACAGCCTTATCTCTAACACAGTGGCAAGGGCAGGCTCTCTACTCTCCCTCACGTTTACATCCACTATGCCTTCTTTACCTATAACAAGCTTATCTTTGTACTGACCTGCCTCTACACCCTTTAACTCAACTATTTTCTTCAAGGGGTCTGCGGTATTTATTATATTATATGTAAACACGTCACTTGCGGTGAGCCTGAGCCTATCGTCCTCAATCACGACATCGTTTAAGACATTACCCAATGACCTCTGAACGTTTTGCCCTTCCTCCTGGCCTTCTCCCTTGGACCTGGTTTCACTTGTACCCGCAGCACAACCATAAACGACAACACAAATAAACAATACCACTATCTTCTTAAACAAGCTCACAGACTGCATCCAACTGCCTCCTCCGGATTTAAGCATATACTGATTGGTGTCACTATCTTCTTACCCACGTCATCAACCATTACCTCTTCTATTATGATCCTGTCTGGTTTGATCTCCACAACCTTACCGCCATTGACTCCAATAAGAGTCCCTTTTTTTATAGCAAACGACCTACCGTCAGGCAAAACGACAGAGGCATACCTATCCCGCTGGTCAATGACTATACCTATTAGCTTTATACTTGCCAGATTACTGGTCTCAAGCGGTGAAAGGACGCGTACCTCTTTTGTCGTCCCCTTTTCTTTCTGGCGCCTTCTTTTATTCTGCTCCAGTATAGACAGGAACGGGTCGCGCCTGCCCGCCGACTTATACTCGTAGGGGACGATGACGATGGGCTTGTCCATAGGCTTTTCCATAGGCTTATCCATAGGCTTATCCATAGGCTTTTCTGGGGCAGACTTAGCCTTATCCTGCGCACCGACATCCTGACCACCGCTGACGCCGTGCACAAAGGCCAGCTCTAAAGCAATGAGCATCACGATAATGACACCTATTAAATATTTGTTCATAGCCTCCTCCCACCCACTACTTTGCCGCCCCTTGAGGATTTGTGGCATTAGCCGCGGCTATAGCCGAAAAGGTATTGGCCACGAGCTGTATTGTCAAGCTGACATCCTCCGTGCCAAACACCGGACTTGACAACGTTATTTGCGATATGTTTACTATCCTGTCAAGGGCAGTCAACCTGCTCAGGAAGTTACCCAGCTCGTGATAAGAGCCGTTCATTGAGACATTCACAGGGATCGTGTAGACAATGTTGCTTGGGTGGTTGGACTTTGGTTTTGGCTCCCATAGGTTTATCTTTAACCCTGAATATCTGCCCTGATCTGACACCATCTTCAACAGGGTTGATATCTCGCTCTCCTCGGGAAGCTGGCGCTTTATCTGTTCGTATTCTTTCTCTGCCCTGGCCAATTGCTCCCTTAGCATAGGGAGTCTTGCAACCTTTTCTTGCGCATCATTGATATCACCGTCTAATTTTTTTATCTCCGTCTTGAGCTTCTTTATCTGGGTAGACTTTGGATTATAAAACGCCACGTAAAAGACCAATGCTATAATAAAAAACGGGATCAAGGCAATCAGCGCCCTTACCCCAGGATGCAGCTTATTTATAGACTCAAGGCTAACAGGCATCAGCTCTTTGCTTCCGTTTTCTTTACTTCCGGATTAACAACAACCATGGTTATTCCAAAACTATAAACCTTAACCACATCCTTTTCTCCTTTTTCCGCCACCTCAAGGCTTTTAACCAGATACGTATCCTTAAACAATTTCGATTGCTTGAAGTTATTCACAAACACCACGACGTCGTCATTGGTCATGGCAACACCCTCTACGCTAAGGTTTGACCCATTGAGTGTCAGCATTTTTAGCCATACATTCTCGGGCAACACCCTGCTGAGCTCATCTATAACCTTCACCGGAAGACTCTGATTCGCCCTCAGCTCCTCAATAACCTTTTTATTATCGTCTACCTGTTTTATCTTTTTCTCCATCTCATCGACTTCTTTGATCTGCTTCTTCAGGGTCTCGAGTTTCGCCGTTTTTTGGGTCTTATTACTCGTTAATTCATTAATCTTCTTATTTAACAGATAGAATCCCCCCCCCGCGGCCACAAGCGATATAACCAGGCTTGCGATCAGACCTATTATAAGCGTAGGAAATTCTCTGGCAGCGGCCTTTTTCTTTCTTCTTGGCTTTTTGTCTGTTGGAAGCAGATTTATTCTTATCATCTGTCTCCAACTCTTCTGAGGGCCAACCCCACGGCCACGGCTACCAGGGGAGCCACCGACTCCACGTACTTGGCATCCAACTGCTTGGGTATCTTTATCTTGTTAAAGGGATTGAGCAATGTTACATTAAGCCCCGTCCTCTCCGTTATCAGCTCCTTGAAGCCCTTCACCAGGGCCCCGCCCCCCCCTATCATCAGGTCGTCAATGTTGCCAATATCCGGTGTGTCGCTGAAGTAATCCAGCGAGCGGGTTATCTCCATAACGATCTCATCCGAGGCCGAGGTCATGATGGCCTCTGCCTTGACTGCCGATATACCGTCGACCTCCTGGCCCCTCTTGAGCTTCTCTGCCGCCTCTATAGTTATATCAAGCTCCCTCATCAGGACGTCAGTGTGTATCTTGCTCCCTATTGAGCTATCCCGCGTAAAGGCTGATACTCCATTTCTCAGTATATTTATCGTCGTATTGGTCGCCCCGACGTTGACGAGGGCCACGTTCTTTTCTTCACCGGTGTGGTAATTGAGCTCATACATATTTTCAAGCGCGAAGGCGTCAACATCTACTATGACGGGGACTAACCCCACCTCCTTGACCACGTTGACATAGCTATTGAGGAGGTCCTTCTTCACCGCCACTAACACAACATCGATCTGCCCAGGCTCCTCGGCAGGTCCTATTATCTGGTAGTCGAGGTTGACGTCCTCTATGCCAAATGGGACATACTGTTCCGCCTCAAACCGTATGTTTTCGTTTAATACCTCCTCGGTCATCTCAGGGAGGGTTATGCGCTTGATAATGACGGAGGAATGGCCGGATATTGATATCACGGCGTTTTTGGTCTTTATGCTAAACTTCTTGATCAGCTCCTTGAGGGCCTCGATCAGCTTGGGCGTATCCGCTATGGAGTCCTCCGCTATGATGGATGGATGAATCGGCATTATGCCCAACAGCTCAAGCTCAAACCCCTCCTTGAGGTCCTTCAACTGGACCACCTTTATGCTGCCTGACCCTATGTCAAGACCTAGTAATGCCTTCGACCCAAATAACGAACCCATAGAATGTTATACCACAGTAAAAAAATTATTGTCAAGTGTTTTTTTTTTATTTTTTATAGACACTTAAGAACTTATCTTAAAACTTGACTTTAAGTATTAGGAGACATCAGAAAGAAGGGCGCTCATCCTAACGCCCTTGTCCGTCACCGAGGCAACCGCCACAAGCCCCCCGCTGGGGTCCTTCACCCTCACATACTGACCGTATTGCTCCTCTACTACCGACGCCACACCGGCAAGCGTTTGACCGTTTGTCAGCCTCCGTATCTCCCCGAGGCCGAGCGTCACCTCCCGCAGGTGGTCGAGGGCATCGTCCATGCTGTGGGCATCTCGCGACAAGTCCAGTTGGCCCAACTGCGCCGCCCCTCCGACGTCAAAGCGACCCACCCGCGTCCGCCGGAGTCGATCAACTGCCCCACAGGTGCCGATATCCCTTGCAATGTCGGCGCACAGCGTACGTATGTAGACCCCCTTGGAGCACGACACCCGAAGCTCAACAAAAGGAGGGTCCAGTTGCGTCAAATCGATACTCCGTATGTTGACCAGTCTGGCCCTTCTTTCGACCTCGATACCGCTCCTTGCCATCTTATAGAGCGGCACCCCGCCCATCTTTATGGCGCTGTACATCGGTGGCATTTGCATGATCTCCCCCGTGTATTTAACCAATGCCTCCTCAATCGTCGAGGCCGTAAGAGGCGGCACGGGCATCTCCTTCACCGGCAAGCCCTCACTATCGAGCGTGTCGGTCTCGACGCCGAGCCTCATCCGCACGACGTACTCCTTATCGAGGCCGACGAGGTAGTCCACGATCTTCGTCGCCCTGTCGCAGCAGACCAGGAGCACCCCCGTAGCCAACGGGTCAAGCGTCCCCGTGTGTCCCGTCTTTTTGGCCCCGACCTCGCTTCTGAGTCGTTGGCAAACATCATGCGAGGTCAGCCCCTGCGGCTTGTCCACGTTTATGACCACATTCATGCTCAATGGTAGCATACGCTCAGGGCGTTGTCAAGGCAAGAAAGAAGAAGGAGAAGAAGAAGGAGGGACGCCTGGCCGCCCCCTCCTCAGACCTCCCCTGCAAGGGGTCACGGACCCCTTGACCCCTTAATGGGTGGGTGCCTGTATATCTGACTCAAAGCAAACCCTGCGACCGTAGGGAGCGACACGGATCAATATTTCAGATGCGATTGCCCTGATAAATAACCTGATTGACTCTACTCCGACAGTATGGTAAAATAACGTAATTAGGATAAGGAGGTATAAGGGACAAAGTTATCTATTAAAATATCGATTTGTAAGCTGGATGTCGAAAAAATATTAAAGAGTTAGTAAGGGCAAAAAATGAGTTTTAGTCAATTAGTAAGGCTTTTAAAAACGAATGGCTTTGGAATAGTAAAAGAAAAAGGTTCAATAAGGTATTATGGGAAAACTGATTGGGATAAACTTATCAGGGTAGATTATCACGGGTCAAAAGAATTTCCAACCGGTACTTGTGATGCCGTATTAAAAGCGGCAGGCATAAAAGATTGACTCAGATATTAGAGGTAAATGATGGTAGACTTAGATTATACGATTGTAATTGAAGCGACAGATGAGCCAGATTATTTTGGGTTTTATTCACCTGACTTAGAGGGATTCACGGGAATAGGATATTCTATTGAAGACTGTATTTACAAGGCTAAATGGGGCATGAAAGAGCATGTAGCCTTGTTAGAAGAAGAAGGGCTCCCAGTCCCGCAGGTAAATCCCAATCCTAAGATAATAGTTCAAAACGAACAGGCAATGGCTGTTGTTTGAGAAGAGGTCAAGATGGTTCCGTATGATTGAGCATTATGGGGTCAAGGGCACTGGTGCCCTTGCAGGGGGTTCTGAAGGGGGCCAGGAGCGTCCTGGAGCGACAAAGAAGCTCCGCCGCCCCTTTCTTTCTTTTTCTTTGTTTTGTGGGGGGTAGCCGGAGATGGGGGTGCTTATGTTATAGTAAGATAAAAGACTGGCATAAGGAGGGTGTATGTCAGAGGGATTCACACATCGTCCTTTTGAGGGGCTTGGTGGGTTGCTCAAGGGGAAGGCATTCCGCCTCGGACAGGTGCAACCGCCAGAGAAGGTGGCGGAGGAGATCAGCGACGAGGAGTTCTTCAGACAGGCGATGCTCAAGGTGAGAGAGATCAAGGAATTTACCCGGATTCCCTACAGCCAGGTCAGATTAAAACCACACCGCTGCAAGGACAACGATGACAACAACCAAAACGACTTAAACACCCTCAGGGATATCCGCGATGGCAAACGGGCAATTGACATCAGAGACACCCAGGAATATATCGAATGGAACAATCCGGCCTTCAGAAACATCTCAACTGTAGACCTCCACGAGGGCAGGTACTCGGTGCAGGACTTCCTGGACCTTCACGGTTGCACGCTGGCAGAGGCTGAGTTGGTTATCACCGAGTTCATCAAGGAGTCTGTACGGAAGAACCACCGTTGCATCAAGATAATCCACGGGCGAGGTCTGCGCTCACCCAATGGCCCAGTCCTCAAAAACGCCATCACCAAGTGGCTATCTGGCCGCATGCGTAAGTACATCATTGCCTTTGCCACGGCCCCCCAATACGACGGCGGCCTCGGAGCAATATACATCCTCCTGAAAAATGGGTAAAAAAAGAAATGTGGGTATTTTTTAAAGCTCTTCACCCTAAAGGCCGTCGCAAGAAGGGGTCAAGGGGACTGGTCCCCTTGCAGGGGGGTTCAAAGGGGGGGCGGAGCCGCCCCCTTTTTCTTTTAGGTATTTCTTTGTTTATCTAGTTTGCCACTGGTCGGGGATGCCTTTTGCGACAAAGCCCTCGTCCATCTTTGTAGTGGCGTTGTTGAGCAGAAATATGTATACATCTCCGGTATTGGTGTCTCTCCAGAGGAGGTCGGCCTTACCGTCGCCGTTGTAGTCACCGGCCTTCATGACCTTCCAGTTAGCGGGGATTGCGCGGGTTACGTAATCACCGCCTATGATCTTTGTCCCATCCATAAACCAGATGGCATAGTCATTAGCCGATGTCTCATGCCAGAGGATATCAGCCTTGCCATCACCATCAAAGTCGCTGATGGTCTCGATCACCCAATTTTTGGGAATGCCCTTGGCAAGAAAGCCCTGGCCTGATATCGTCAGACCGTTGAGCAGCCACGCATAGACATCGCCGTTAACGGAGCTTTGCCAGATAATATCGGACTTGCCATCGCCATTTAAGTCGGCCACAACCTTGATATCCCAATCTGAACTCATACCTCTGAGCATATAGCCACCGCCGATGACATTTGTCCCGTCCATTAACCAGACATAGATATCACCGTTGTTGCTGTTTCTCCACATGATGTCAGTCTTGCCATCGCCGTCGAAATCGCCAATCGCCTTGATCTCCCAATCGCTTGACAGACCTTTTACTGCAAAGCCACCGGTTGATATCTGCGTGCCCTGCATAATGTATATGTAGACGTCACCGGTTGCCTTGTTTTGCCAGAGGAGATCTGCCCTGCCATCGCCGTTGAAGTCACCTACGGCCTTGACATCCCAATCAAGACCTGCGTTTCTGACAACGTAGTCTCCGCCCTTTATAGTCTTGCCATCCATCAACCAGATATAGACGTCTCCGGTCTTGGAGTCTCTCCATATTACATCGCTGTTGCCATCGCCATCGAAGTCGTATTGGGCTGTCCTTTGAAGTGAGAAATCGACTGTTATCTTCTTGTCCGTGGTCATCTTCACCATGCACTGATTAGTGCCTATGTTGAGGTCGCAGCCTGTCCAGCCTTTGACCGTTGAACCTAAGCCCTCGTCTGCAGACAGGACAACCACTACGTCTTTGGCAAAAGACGCGGTACCGATCTTGCCATCCTGACTCCAGGAAAGAACTCCACTTGATAGTGTCACGATGCCAGAACCAGAACCTTGTGCTGAATCGGCCATCATCTTCGACAACGCTGCCGTCGTCCCAGAGGAAGCCCCCAACGTAACCGTAAGGGTCACCTGCCCTGCCTGCGCCACGTCTTGAGATACCGTGAAGGTCTGTCCTGCGATAGTCATTGTGGCAGTGCGTTTACCGTTGGTTGTGTTGGCTGCCACCGTGTAACTTACTGCCCCGTTTCCGGTACCAGAGCTGCCTGCCGTGATGCTTATCCAGGTATCATTGCTGGTTGCTGTCCACGGGCAGCCGGTATTTGGGGTTGCAACCATTACGCTGTCGCTGCCTCCAGCGGAGGGGAAAATCTTGCCCATTGGATTTATCGACATACCGGTGGCACAATCTGTACCTAGCTGCGAGACCATAAAGGTCTGCCCGCCGATGTTAATTGTGCCGGTGCGTGAGGCCCCCGAGTTCTGGGCTACTGAGTAGGAGATACTCGCATTGCCAGTGCCAGAGGTGGGGGATGTTATTTTTATCCAGCTAGTATTGCTAGCTACTGACCAGCCGCAGTCGTTGGCTCCAGTTATATTTACACTGTCGCTGCCACCGTATGCCTGGAATTGCTTGCTCATTGGGTTAATTGAGAAGCCACATGTTGAGGAGGCATCCTGGTTGACCGTGAAGGTCTGACCACCTACGGTTATTGTACCGGTCCTGGGGGTTGTGCTTATATTCTGCATCACGTTGTACCCCACGCTTCCACTGCCGGCTCCCGAGCTGCCGGAGGTGATGATTATCCAGTTGGCGCTGGTTGAGGCATTCCACGAGCAGCCGCTGCCGGCCGTTACGGTGATGTTGTCGCTACCGCCGGGGGGGGCAAAATTCCTGCTCATTGGTGTGAGTGTAATAGCGCCACAGGTTGATCCGGAAGGGTTCTGGACAATCTGAAATGGCACGCCGGCTATGTTGATTATACCGGTGCGAGGGCTTGTGCCCGTGTTTTTTGCCACGGTGTAGTTTACAGCCCCATTACCGGTGCCTGAATTTCCGGAGGTGATGGTTACCCAACTACTGTCAGCGGTTGAGGCTGTCCATGCACAGCCGCTTGGCCCTGATACATTGACACTGCCACTGCCACCATCTGGTGGATAGTTCACGTTCATTGGGTTGATTGTAATCATGCAGTTTGGTGTAGCGGGGGCCTGGATAATCGTAAAGGGCTTCCCATATACATCAATGGTACCGGTACGCGGGTAGGTACCAGTGTTCTGTGTCACACTGTAGTTTACAGTCCCGTTGCCGCTGCCTGAACCTCCGGAGGTGATGGTTATCCAACTACTGTCGGCGGTTGTGGCATTCCATGTACATCCGATTTGTATCATCACATTAAAGGAGTCGCTGCCACCCGATGGCGGGAAATTCTTCTGTGTTGGATTGAGTCCCACCGTACAGTTTGACGTAGCAGGGGGGTCCTGTTTGATAGTAAAGAACGCTCCTGGGAGGTTGATTACACCAGAGCGGGCTGTGGTGCCCGTGTTTGGCATCACGGTGAAATTTACAATCCCGTTGCCGGTGCCAGAAAATCCGGATGTGATGGTCACCCAACTGCTGTCGGCGGTTGTGGCGTTCCATGTACAGGTGTTAGTGCTGGCCATTACGCTGAATGAGCCGCTGCCGCCAGGTGGTGGGAATATCATGTTAGTTGGATTGAGCGTGATCGTACAGTTTGATGTACCAGGGGCATCCTGTTTGATCGTAAAGGCCACCCCGGGGAGGTTGATTACACCAGAGCGGGTTGAGGTGCCAGTATTTGGCGTCACGGTGAATTTTACCGTCCCGTTACCGGTGCCTGGGGTGCCGGAGGTGATGGTTAGCCAACTACTGTCGGCGGTTGTGGCGGTCCACGCACAGGTGCTAGTGCTGGTCATTACGTTAAAAGAGCCTACTCCGCCAATCGACGTGAATTGCATGTTCGTTGGATTTATCGTAAGCGCACAGTTTGGCGCCGGTGGGGGAGTGGGCGATGGTGGTGGTGTCATCGTTGGTGGTGGTGTTGGTGTCGGTCCCGGTGTGGGTGTTGGTGGTGGTGTCATCGTTGGTGGTGGTGTTGGTGTCGGTCCCGGTGTGGGTGTTGGTGGTGGTGTCATCGTTGGTGGTGGTGTTGGTGTCGGTCCCGGTGTGGGTGTTGGTGGTGGTGTCATCGTTGGTGGTGGTGTTGGTGTCGGTCCTGGTGTGGGTGTTGGTGGAGGAGTCATCGTTGGTGGTGGAGTGGGTGATGGTGGTGGAGTGCTGCTGGTAGCCTCCTGCGTGAGCGTAAATGATGCCCCGGTGAGGTTGATCATAGCGGAGCGGGCTGTTGTAGCCGTGTTGGCTCCTGCGCTATAGCTTACCGTCCCATTTCCGGTGCCAGACTTACCCGTTATGGTTACCCACGTTTCAACCGTTGTGGCGGTCCATGCACAACTGTTATCCGCCGTGACATTAAAAGAGCCACTGCCGCCAGATTGCGGGAGTTTATTACTCGTTGGATTGATTGTAACCGTACAATCCGCCATTACATAAGCTGCACTAGCAATAATGAGCAGCAAAGACATGCACAAGATCAAAGACACATTCTTCTTTCTCACTTCTGAATTTCTCCTTTTGATTTGATTAATCAGGTTTCTCTCTCAAAAAATACTGCCTATGCAAAAAAAAAAACAGATCACCTCCGCTTTCCTAAGTTTTTTACAAAAACCCAATCCCTGCGCTTAGCCTATCATACTCGGATGCAACTGTCAAGCCGTCAAAACAGGCATTTAACGTACTTAATCAAACAATAGCTTGTAAATACTGAGCATCTCTCCAACTATCGCAACTTGTATTGATGCTGATGGCGTCTCTGAGCAGGCGCATAAAGTCCTCTCGTGGGATAGGTACGGCGCCAAAACTCATAAGATACGATGTGGTCACCTGACAGTCGATCAGGACAAAGCCCCACTCTATGAGTTTCCCTACGATGGTCGCAAAGGCGACCTTGGAGGCGTTGCTCTTCTTGTAAAACATCGACTCACCAAAAAACACCCCCCCCATCACAACCCCGTAGAGTCCACCTGCCAGCTCGCCATCGTGCCAACTCTCCACGGAATGTGCAAATCCGGCCTCGTGCAATCTAACGTAGGCCTCAATCATCTCCCTGGTGAGCCAGGTATCGCCCTCGTCACTGCGGATGACCTTGGAGCAGTTGGTAATGACATCGACAAAGGCCCTGTCGATGGTTATCTGAAAGAGGCCTTTTTTAATGGTCTGGCGCAGGCTGCGCGATATCTTGATATCCTGTGGTATCAGTACGATCCTCGGGTCAGGCGACCACCACAGGATGGGACTGCCTTTGCTGTACCAGGGGAATATCCCCAGCCTGTAGGCTACCAAAATCCGCTCTATACTCAGGTCGCCTCCTACGGCAAGCAGGCCATCCCATCGTGCAAGGGCAGGGGATGGAAAGACACACTCCTCACTTAGCGAAAAGATCACTTCCGCTCCTTACAGCCGCTAGGCAGTTCCGCTCCTTACAGCCGCTGGGCACTTCCGCTCCTTACAGCCGCTGGGCACTTCCGCTGCTATACACAAACTCCACCTTGTCTGATACAAGCTCAATACAGACATCTCCGCCATCCTTGAGCCTTCCAAAGAGGAGTTCATCGGCCAGGACGGTCTTTAGCTCCTTCTGGATCAGACGCGCAAGTGGTCGTGCCCCAAAGTGGGTATCAAACCCCTTCTTGCACAACCAGTGTCTTACTCCCTGCGTAACTATCAGAGACACCCCCTTCTGCCTTAACTGCGACGCCAGTTCCTCCACGAACTTGTCAACTATCCTTGCCATCGTCTCATCGGCAAGGGGGTTGAAGAAGACTATGTCATCGAGGCGGTTTCTGAACTCGGGGCTAAAGACCTGCTTGATGGCGTCCTTGCCCTTTGTTGCCGTATCCATTGTCCTGTCGCCAAAGCCGATGGAGTTCCTATCCATGTCGCGGGCGCCGGCATTTGACGTCATTATGATTATGACGTTTCTGAAGTCGGCCTTTTTGCCGTTATTGTCCGTGAGGGTTGCGTAGTCCATGACCTGCAGCAGGATGTTGTAGACGTCCTGGTGGGCCTTTTCCATTTCGTCAAAGAGCACGACGCTGAAGGGGTGTTTTCTGATTTCGTCGGTCAGGAGGCCGCCCTGGTCAAAGCCAACGTACCCCGGAGGGGCACCAATCAACCTGGCCACGGCATGCTTTTCCATGTACTCGCTCATGTCAAATCGTATGAACTTGACGCCCATGATTGAGGCTAGCTGCTTGGCAATCTCCGTCTTTCCAACACCCGTTGGTCCGGTAAACAGGAAACACCCCGTAGGTCTCTCGGGCAACCCCAGCCCTGCACGCGACCTCTTTATCGCCGTAACGACCGAGCCGATGGCCGCATCCTGTCCAAAGACGCGCCGCTTGAGAGCCGCCTCAAGGTTCTGGAGCTTGTCCGATTCGGGTACGGACAGGGTACGCACAGGTATCCTGGCGATCTTTGCCACGACATTTTCAACGTCAAGTGTCTCCACGGTCTTATCCCGTCCCTCGGCGAGCCTGACCAACGCCCCGGCCTCATCCATGACATCTATGGCCTTGTCGGGCAGGTATCGGTCGTTTATGTACTTGGCCGACAGCTCAACCGCACTCTTTATTGCGGCGTCCGTGAATTTCACACAGTGAAACTCCTCATAATAAGACCGCAGACCATTTAGTATCTGGCAGGATTCCTCTACTGAGGGCTCCTGTAACTCTATCTTTTGAAACCTTCGTGATAGCGCGCGGTCCTTCTCGAAGTAGTTCTTGAACTCCTCATACGTGCTTGCGCCGATGCAGCGCAGCTTCCCGGAGTTCAGGACGGGCTTGAGGATGTTGGAGGCATCCAGCGAGCCACCGCTTGTGGCCCCGGCTCCAACGATAGTGTGTATCTCGTCTATAAATAGAATGGCGTTTTTTATCTTCTTAATGGCGTCAATGGTTGATTTCAGGCGTGCCTCAAACTCGCCCCTGAACTTGGTCCCTGCAAGCATACCTCCCATGTCAAGGAGAAAGATGTGTGTGTTTTTAAGTGCCTCCGGTACGCTCCCTTCAAATATCTTCAGGGCCAGTCCCTCAACTATTGCCGTCTTTCCCACGCCTGGTTCACCAACAAAGACGGGGTTGTTCTTGCGTCTGCGACACAGTACCTGGATCGTGCGTTCGATCTCTGTATCTCTGCCAATAAGTGTATCTATGTCGCCGTTGGCGGCCTTTTCTATGAGGTTAACGGTGAATTGTTTTAGTGAATCGGCCTGTCTTTTACTGTCTGAGGGATAGGGTTCATCCCCTGTCTGTTCTTGTGAGTCGTTATCGCCGGCTATCTTTGTCATCCCGTGGGAGATGTAGTTGAGGATGTCCAGGCGCGTGATCCCCTCTTTTTGAAGATAATAGCTGGCATAGCAGTCCTCCTCCATGTAGATGGAGGCCAACAGGTCTCCGGAGTCCACCTCGTCCTTGCCGGAGGATTGAAGGTGCCACAGCGCCCTCTGCAACACGCGCTGAAAACCAACCGTGGGTTGAGGAATATCGCGCTTGCTCTTGGGTAACTTGGGGATCCTCTTGCCAAAAAAATCATTCAACGCCGACTTCAGATTTGCAACGCTGCCACCGCACTTGGTTATGATGTCAATCCCCTTGTCATCATGCAGGATTGCAAACAGTATATGTTCAATGCACAGATATTCGTGTCCTCGCCGTTTGGCCTCATTGATCGTTGCCTCTATGCTTATTTCAAGGTCCTTGTTTATCATATGCTTACTCCTTTTCCATTACGCACTTTAATGGGAACTCATTATTAGTGGCCATCTCGTGTACAGCGGCCACCTTTGTCTCGGCAATATCCCTCGTGTACACGCCACAAAGCCCCGACCCGCTCTTATGGATTTGCAGCATCAACTGTGTGGCCTCCGAGGAAGACTTGTGAAAGATGCTCTCAAGCACATTTATGACAAAATCCATTGTCGTGTAATCGTCGTTCAAGATAAACACCTTGTACATCGCCGGTGTCCGCTGCTTTTCGCTGACCGTGCCGTCAGGTGCCTCCTTAAAATCTCCCTTGCTCTGTCCCATAAATGATGTTACTCCTAAGTTGTGCTGTTAATTCGTTAGTCCTACACAATATTTATTCTAACATAAACATTTTTTCTTTTCCATCCCTCAAGAGAAAGAAGGGTGTTGATTATCATAAGAGGTAATATATTTTAGTCATTTATTATCAAATGAATGCTCCCCGCCGCAAGCGGCGGGGTATCTATGGGAAAAGAGACAGTTGACGATCTTCATAAAGTTTACAATACTCTTTCTCTTGTTTTTTAACATAACTATATATTGTATTTTCATTGCCATGCTTTCCCACTGTGCTTGCAAAATACCCATCACTCCAAAATTCTCCACCCCATAACTGACGCTTTACTTTTGGACGCTGCTTGAATATCTCCCTTGCTGTTATGCTTTTTATTTATAGCACGTTTCGATTGCATGCAATACAGAAAGAGGGTGGTATTTTTGCAA
>JADFXD010000035.1 GCA_015233725.1 Nitrospirota bacterium
ACCATCCCGGCCTCCTTTGACGAGCTGGCCAGGGAACTGACCTCAGAGGCCGCCGCGATGGCAGGCCTGAAGTCATTTACGATGCTTGAGGAGCCACAGGCCGCCTTCTATTGGTGGATAGCTGCGCATCAGGACAATGACCGACCAACCACGCTACACCGTGAGAGCCTTGTGCTCGTCTTTGACATTGGCGGAGGTACTACCGACTTCAACCTCATCTCCGTGGCACAAAAGGATGGGCAGCTCGTGTTTCAGAGGGTGGCTGTGGGAGATCACCTGTTGTTAGGTGGAGACAACATGGACCTGGCCATTGCCAAAGAGGTGGAGGCCAAGCTCATGGCAAACAGGGGGGGTGACACCCCTGGCGTAATGGGCAGACTCGACTTCAATCAGTGGGTGAGTCTGTCGCATCAATGCCGCAACGCTAAGGAGGAGCTGCTTGGCGATGGCACAAAGGCTGCAGTGGAGTTATCGATCCTGGGCACTGGTCGCAGCGTTATTGCCGGGGCAATGAAGGGATCGCTTACAAGGGACGAGGTATCTAAGATAATAATAGATGGCTTTTTCAAGAAGACACCAATTGGCCAGGAGCCAGCAAGGGGCAGATTATCGGGGTTTCAGGAGCTTGGTCTGCCCTATGTATCAGACCCGACCATAACAACGCACCTTTCCTTGTTTCTGAGGAGGCACGCCATAAACCCGCAGTTACCACATGTCGTTGACCCACAGAGCGGCCTCAGGATAGTACGTCCTGACGTCTTGCTCTTTAACGGTGGAGTCTTTAAGTCGCCCCTGATACGTTCTGCCGTGATAGAGACGCTGAATCACTGGTTTGCGGCAGGGGATTGGTCGTTGCAGGTACTGGATAACGACAGGCTCGACCATGCCGTTGCCTTGGGGGCGGCCTACTACGGGCAGGTGCTCAGGGGGGTTGGTCTGAGGATCACCGGTGGAACTGGCAAGGCCTATTACATCGCCGTGGAGCCTGCGCAGGAAATCAAAGACAAGGAAAGCAGCGATAATAAATTCAAAGACCCCATCACCACCGTCTGTGTTGCCCCAAGGGGGTTAGAGGAGGGGCAGGAGCTCCATATCGCACAGCCTGAGTTCCAGGTGCTGGCCAATAATCCCGTGAGCTTTTCGCTGTACTGCTCCAGCTACAGGGTTGGAGACAGGGCGGGCGACTTAGTGGTTGATGAGCGGGACGCCTTTGTGGAGTTGCCAGCGATAAAGACGGTCATGTACTTTGGTAAAAAGACCGGAGTGGCCAAGATTCCCGTCTCCTTGTTTGTCAGGTTAAACGAGTACGGCACCCTGGATGTCTATTGCGAGTCAAAGAACACGACCCACAGGTGGAAGCTGGCGTTTCAACTCCGCTCCCTGACCGACGATACCTCAACTGATGAGGCAGCCTCAAAGGAGGCCACCGTGATTGCCCGCACCCTGGATGAGACAAACATGCAAGAGGCAAGCGACCTCATCCGCAAGGCCTTTGACTCCAACGACACGACCATAACCCCCGACAACATCACCAAGAGGTTAGAGCAGACCCTCGCCCTGGACAGGACTTTGTGGCCGCTCTTTGCCATAAGAACACTGTGGGATGTCCTGATAGAGTTGCGGCACCGCAGGTTGGCAACCCCGAGGTATGAGGCACGGTGGTTAAACCTTGCTGGGTTTCTGTTACGACCAGGCTTTGGTCATCCGGTTGACGAGCATCGCATAAAGGAGCTTTGGAAGAGCTACGCCGAGGGCATCAATTTTGCCCGTGATGGACAGTGTCGCCTGGAGTGGTGGATACTGTGGAGGCGTGTTGCGGGTGGGTTATCGGCTTTACATCAGGATATATTGTTTAAAAAGATAGCGCCCTTTCTCCTTTCCTCGCGCAAAAAAGTGCGGCTGCACCAGCAAAAAAAGGAGGCCTCACGTCTGCAGGCAGCGGAGGTGGTTGAACTGTGGATGCTTGCCGCCAGCCTTGAGCAGTTGCCCGTGCAGGTCAAGGTGGAGTTGGGCGACCAGCTTCTTGAGCTTATCAGGAAGGACAAGGGTAACTCGAGGTACTGCTGGTCGCTATCGAGGATTGGGGCGAGGCAGCCCTTTCATGGCCCAATCAACATGGTGGTGCCAAAGGATGTGGTACAGGGTTGGGTGCAGCAGGTCATGGCCCCGGAGGGCCTAAATTCTTGCTCAATTTCCTGGTCAAAGCCCCACGACCTTTTACCGCTGGTGCAGCCGCACATTTTACCGCTGGTGCAGCCGCACATTGCCAATCTGCTGGCGCAGTTGACCAGGAAGACCGGCGACAGGACCAGAGACGTCGATGACTCCTTGCGTCAGGAGGTGGTACAACGCCTCGGCTCCTATGATTGGGCACAGCGCTACCTACGGCAGATCAACGAGGTCGTCCCCATCGACTGGGAAGAGGAAAAGGCCGTCTTTGGCGAATCCCTGCCCGTTGGGTTATACATATAGACAGGGTAAGAAAAGAAGAAGAGAAAGAAGGAGGGCTGCGCTACCCCCTCCTCAGACCTCCCCTGCAAGGGCACCAGTGCCCTTGACCCCGTAATGGACGGATGCTATCTCATATTGTCACTTGCCCTTTCTTCCTGCCCCTTTTTGTTTATGCAACAATAGTTGTATAATATAGTCAGGAGACTGCTTGATTGAACGATGAGATGAAGCTACATCTGATGAAGAGGTGTCTGACTCTTGCTGTGAAGGCGCGAGGGCAGACGAGCCCTAATCCTATGGTTGGGGCGTTGCTCTATAAGGACGGCAAGGTATTGGCCGAGGATTACCACAAGAAGGCCGGGACGCCTCACGCCGAGGCGCTTGTATTAGAGCAGGCCGGGCAGGAGGCACGCGATGCAACATTGTTTGTGACCCTTGAGCCGTGTTGTCATAAGGACAAACGTACCCCACCGTGCACCGACGCCATTATCAGGGCCGGTGTCAGGGAGGTAGTCATTGCCATGCAGGACCCAAACCCCGCGGTTGCTGGCAAGGGGATCGAGGCCCTCAACAACGCGGGCATAACAACGCAATTGGGCATTATGCAGGAAAAGGCCATGAGGCTCAACGAGGCCTATATCAAATACATCACCACGCGCACGCCCTTTGTCATCCTGAAGGTGGCTATGACCCTCGATGGCAAGATTGCCACCCCCGATGGTAAATCAAAGTGGATAACATGCGAGGCCTCACGAAGGGTAGTCCATCAGGTCAGGGCGAGCGTCGATGCGGTGTTGTCGGCTGTGGGCACGGTCAAGGCCGACAATCCAGGGTTCAAGTCTACCATAAGGGGCGGTCGCAGCCCCATGCGCGTGATCATCGACCCGGCGCTAGATATCCCAGAGGACTTCAATGTCCTAAAGACGCCTCCTGAGACGATCCTCGTTACCAAGAAGTGCGACACCTATATTGATCAACTTGCTCCCTACGGTCAAACTGATCAGCCCGCTCCCTACGGTCAAACTGATCAGCCCGCTCCCTACGGTCAAACTGATCAGCTAGCTCCCTATAGTCGCTGGGACGCCCTAAAGTACATCTACTATGACGGGGAGCTCGACCTGCAGTGGTTGATGAGGGAGCTGGGCAAGACCGGTGTGACGTCAGTTATGGTAGAGGGGGGGGCCTCACTCACGGGATATGCCATTGAGGCAGGCATCGTGGATAAGGTGATGTTTTTCATAGCGCCCAAGATCGTTGGGGGCAAGGGGTCGCTCTCTCCGGTTGCAAGCAAGACGTTCAGGTCGGTTAATGAGGCCTACGGCATCGTAGATATGACCGTGAGAAAAATCGGCTGCGATATATTGATAGAGGGTTATATAGGACAATGAGAATCGGAATAAACGCATCATTTCTAAACACCACGCCAACGGGTGTGGGGGTCTTTACCAGGGAGGTGGCAAGGGGATTGTGCGCCCTGGATAAGGAGACAACGGTCTTTTCCTCCATAAAGATTGACGGCGTTGACGACGCACAGATGCAGCATACGCCTGAACCTGTAAGGGGTTCCTTAAATGTGGTTCACAACATAGGCAGGGCGGTCTTTGACAATGCCCTCCTGGGTTATAAGCTGCGGAGGGCGGCGGTGGATGTACTATTTTGTCCGATCATGGAGTTTCCACTGACCTACGTGTTGCCAACGCTCGTAATGGTTCATGACCTGCATCCGTTGTATTTTCCAAGGCAGTTTGGGCTGGCGGGCAGTTACTTTAAGTTCTCCCTGGGGATGCTAAAGCGCCTCAAGTACAGGATTGTGACACCATCGAAATTTGTCAAGGCCGAGGTCATAAAGACAACTGCTCTCCCGGAGGAACTCGTAGACGTCATAACTGAAGGGTACGACCCCGAGCTGTTTAAACCACAGGGAGTGCAACTGCAGGAGGACTTTTTCAGGAGGCATGAGCTAAAACCTCCCTACATCCTGTTTGTTGGCTCCCTGTTTCCCTACAAGAATGTCTCAACCCTCATAGAGGCCTTTATGGTAATAAGAAACCGGGTGCCGCACACACTTGTCATCATCGGCAAGGAGGACCTTGCAGATAGGCCACTACCCAAGGACAATCGGATAGTGTACAAGAGCTACGTTGATAGACAGGACATCCCATTGTTTTATTCGTATGCCGAGATGTTGGTACATCCATCGTTGTTTGAGGGGTTTGGCCTGAACATACTGGAGGCTATGGCCTGTGGCACGCCCGTGATCTCCTCAAACGGCGGTTCCCTGCCCGAGGTTGTAGGTCAGGCGGGTCTGCTCTTTAACCCCAAGGAGGTAACAGCGCTGGCTGCCCATATGCTGAAGCTCATCCGTGACAAGGAACTCCGACAATCATTAGTTGCAAAAGGCCTACAACACGTCAAGGAGTTTACCTGGGATAAAACCGCCCGAGGTATCTACAACGCATGCAAAAAGTGCATAGGCGATTGAATAATTTAAGGTTATGCACAGTAAACAAGGTATAATTGACAGTGCCGCCCCCCTTCTTTCTTAGTCGTGAAGATACTGCATCTGTTGTATGAGAGCAGCGGCGACTATTTTGGCATCGGTGGGGTGGGGCGGAGGGCCTACGAAATATACACACGCCTGAAGGGACATCATGACATAACCCTGTTGTGCAGGAGCTATCCACATGCACCAAAAGAGGGCGAGATTGAGGGATTGAGGCACGTATTTGTTGGCCTGCGATCGGAAAGCCTTCTGAGGGCGCTTCTGGGTTATGCCTGGCATGCCTCCTTGTTTGTGAGGCGGCATGGTCATGATTACGATATCATCGTGGAGGAGTTCTCACCGGCGCTGCCGACGTTTTTAGACTCCTACAGGGACAGACCGTTGGCACTACAGGTACAGGGCTATACTGGCCGGCAATATTTCGACAAATACCGCGCACTTTACGCCGCCCCGCTCTACATCATGGAGAGGTACAGGGTGCCAGCCTACAGCAACGTGATATTTGTCTCCGAGGCCGCCAAGGCCAGATACAATCTCCGAGGCAGTTGCAATGCAACGGTCATATCCAACGGCATATCGAAGGAGCTGTTAGAGGTCAAACCGGGGTGCTCTGATTACATACTCTACCTTGGCCGGATCGATATCCACCACAAGGGGCTGGACGTGCTGCTTGATGCCTATGCGCGGTTTTGCAAGGTCTTTCCGGAGGTCAGGCTCATCATAGCGGGCAGTGGGCGCGATATGGACAAGTTTAACGCGTTACTTGGGACGGTGCCCCAGGCGGTGCGCAGAAATATCCACTGTGCTGGTTGGGTTGATACTCAAGGCAAGACCGCCCTGCTCAGAGATGCCCTCTTTGTGGTAGCTCCCTCACGGTACGAGACGCAGAACATCGTCATACTTGAGGCCCTGGCCTGTGCCAAGGCCGTTGTCGTAAGCGACATACCGGAGCTGCGTTATGCGGTGGACTGCGGCGCCGGTTTGTCCTTCCGTTCTGAGGATGCCACGTCGCTGGCAACGATAATGGCACAGCTTGCAAGTCAGGACAGGATCGAGGAAATGGGCGCAAAAGGCAGGCTGTGGGTGAGCGATTACACCTGGGATAAGGTATCGCTCAACTACGAGAGGTATCTGATGTCCCTCTGAAGGGCAAAGAAAAGAAAATAAAGAAGGAGGGCGGCTCCGCTTCTTTACCGCTCCAGGACGCTCCTGGCCCCTCCTTGACCTCCCCTGCAAGGGGTCACGGACCCCTTGACCCCTTAATTCTCAATCCCATGTACTTAATACTTGGCTTGGTGTCTTCTACTACTTGACTTAGCTTAATAACTAAGTATATGCTATGTAAGGGGTAAAGATATGATATACTATGACAATAAGGCGTGGTTAACGTTGCTCTTGACCCTCAGGGGGTCGGTATTAAAAAGTATATTGCCAAGAATAACTATCTTTGCAGCAGTATCTGCGATAATAACGCTCATACACTCTTATGTGATAAAGATAAATACACCGTCTACGCCGTGGTCTATTGTCGGGGTGGCGTTGGGGTTAATGCTTGTCTTTAGGACTAATACCGCCTATGAACGATACTGGGAGGGCAGACGGATGTGGGGCAGTATCATTAACTCTACACAGAACCTGGCGATAGACTTGATAGCCTACATATCTTCTGACCACACGGAGTCTTTAAAGCTCAGACAGAGACTGTTTAAGCTGCTTACCGCCTTTCCTATCCTAGTTAAGCAGAGACTGAGGGAGCAAAATGATGTCGAGGAGCTAAGGTCGTTTCTCACCAACAGCGAAATCGCCGTACTGGAGAAATCATTTAATATGCCTGTAAACTTAATCGCTATGATAAAAAAGACCCTCTACATGTGTCTAAAACTGGGCATCCTCAACCAGCCACACCTGACCATACTTAACAGCAACCTCTCAGATTTGATGAATTCCCTTGCCAATTGCGAGAGGATAAGGTTTACACCACTACCGTTGGCATATGCGTTGCACCTCAAGAGGTTTATGTATCTCTTTTGTACGACAATACCGATTACCCTGGTGGGCACGTTTGGCTGGTGGACTGTACCGTTTGGCGCCCTGATTGCTTACGCCTTCATCGGCATTGAGGAGATAGGCATTGAGATAGAAGACCCCTTCGGGGATGACCCCAACGACCTGCCACTTGATGAATTTTGCGAAGTCATCAAGACCACCTTGCAGGATATCTTCGCCAAACAAAACAGCCTTTAACCTTAAGGAGAATGTATAATTGATAAGCAGACAACAGTGGTCGGGAGACCTGATTATTGATTTGTATAAAGAGGGCTACATGCAGACCCTATGGAACGCCGTTGATAAGAAAAACAGGGCTGAGGGCTGGTGGTTAAAGAGCGGGATATGGTCGCCCTGGTTTTTTAACATGAGACACGTGGGCAGCTCGCCCAAGTTGTTTTACGACATCTGTAGCGCTATGGCCGACATGATCGCACAGCACGACGTGGACATCCTTATCGGGATAGAGATGGCAGGAATCCCGTTGGTTGGCGGCATAGCGGTTGCCATGTTTACGCAGCACAAGAGGCCCCAGGCGATAGGCTTTACCAGACCGCTGCCTAAGAAGGCGAGAACCTCAAAAGAGGCGCTACAGTTGCTTCAGAACTATGATGAGTTGGCCGGAGGCTATGGACAAAAGAGTCTTGTAGAGGCACGTCTTTATCAAGATAGCGTCGTTGGCATTGTAGATGACATGGCCACTGACCTGGAAAGCAAGATCATAGCGCGTCTGTTGGTCATCAGGGAGGTTCAACGACAAGGTGCGAGTTCTTCTCGGGTCTTTCCAGCCGTCGTGCCTCACTACTGCACCCGCACTGGCAATAAAGCCATAACGCCGCAATGTAACAAGATATTCTATATCTTAAATCGCAACAGGCAAAATCGCCAGAAGGGATTGGACTTTATCAACGAAAAGGACCCACAGCTATATCCAGCCTCCCTTGAGCTCAACTACATAATTGAGTTTGACGACGTCCTGCCCTCTTTACGCACCTGCATGAGACCTCAAGAGTACGAGGCTATATCGGCCTTTCAGGAGAACAAGGATCAGTTCCAGGACGAGCAAATACGGAAAGATTTGATCAAACTGGCTAACAGCTAAGGCGGTAAAGAAGCGACAGCCGCCCCCTTCTTTCTTTCTTCTTTTCTTTTCTTTCTCAATTTGCTACAATAGTGGAAACGCAAAGGAGCTTTGTTGATGTCTATGTGGGCTGCAAAGGGCAAGACGCTAAAGATCGAGTACGGTATAAAGACACACGTGGGCGGCAGGAGCGAGAACCAGGACAACTGGAACGCCGTCACTGACGAGCAAAATGGCCGCTATTGCTTTGTTGTCGCCGACGGACTCGGAGGATACAAGGGCGGACAACTCGCCTCGCAGATTGCCGTCAACACGGTGACGGAGTATTTCGCCAGGATCAACGAGGATAACGTCAGCAAGGAACTCACCAACGCCATGCTGGCAGCACATAACGCTATCAAGGAAAAAAGCGCCTCCGATCAAAACCTGCGCAATATGCAGTCTACCTGCGTCGTAGTCGTAATCCTGGGCGATAAGATATTCTGGGCATACGTTGGAGACTCCCGACTCTACATATACAGACAGGGACAACCCTTATACAAGAGCAAGGATCACTCCGTGGTACAACTGCTCGTGGATATGGGCGAGGTCACCCCCGAGGCGGTGAAGGACCATCCGGATCGCAACCGCGTGCTCAGAACCCTGGGCATGCCCGAGGAACTAAAACCAGCCGTCTATACCAATGGCATTCCCCTGCAATCGGGCGACTACATCCTGATCTGTACGGATGGCTTCTGGCAGTACGTTGTCGATAGCGACCTCCAAAACCTATCCCTGCACTTTACAAATGTACCGGCTCAAAAGATTATAGACATAATGGTCAAGGGTATTGTCAAGATAGCACAGGAGACAAAAGAAAACTATGATAACATCACAGCACAACTTATAATAGTCAGATAATGTACGAAAACATCTGTTGTAACTGCATGGCAGAGGTAAAGCTAGGCCCGCAGGAGACACTGTATAAATGTCCGCAATGCGGCAGCGGAGCAGACATCAAAAACGATGTGGTATCGCTTCAGCCGCGTGTTGTGTTAAACAAGAAATATCTGATCGGCAGGTGTCTTGGCTCAGGGGGATTTGGTATAACCTACCTGGGACTTGACCTGGAACTGAGGATGCGGGTCGTTGTCAAGGAGTTTCTGCCTCGAAACATCGTCAGGAGACAGAGGGACCAGCTCACCGTCTTTCCGATATCCGAGGAATACGCCGAGGATTACAGGTACGGGTTGACCAAGTTCATAGACGAGGCACAGACGCTGGCACAGTTTAATCACCCCAGCATTGCGCCCATCCTGTTTTTCTTTAAGGAAAACAATACCGCCTACTTTGTCATGCGCTACTTCCAGGGTAAGACCCTCGAGGAGCACATAAAGCTCCATGACAGAGGCATCACGCAACAGGATATCCTGGATATCATGATGCCTGTCCTGGATGGCCTGGAGGCAGTCCATAACGCCGGCCTGTTGCACAGAGACATAAAGCCCAAAAACATTTACATCCCCGACAACGGAAGGCCCATACTGCTGGACTTCGGTTCCGCTCGCGATGCAATCAGCACCAAGCTCTCCATCTGCCTGACCCACGGCTACGCCCCGTTGGAACAATACAGCTCAGACATGAAACTGGGTAAACAGGGACCCTGGACAGATATATATGCCTGCGCCGCAACCATGTATAGCTGCCTCAGAGGCTACAACTACGAAAGAAACCGGATGGACTCCCCCACAAAGGCCCCCGATAGGCAAAGCGGCGAAAGGCTCATCCACATCAAGGATATATCCAGACAACCCCTCTCCGAGGACTTCGCCAACGCCATAATGAAGGGCCTGGAGATGGACATAAAACAACGTCCTGCCTCCGTTGCCGAGTTCCAGGGACTGTTGACACACCATGTAGAACCTTCAACGACATCAACTGGCAGCTCAGGCACGGATGAGGTCTCTATGGAGCTATTGGTCATAGCCGGGGAGTTTGAGGGTGAACGGATCCCCCTGGGCAATAAGCCTACCCTTATCGGCAGGGACCCCACCAAGTGTGCACTCGTTCTGTCTGAAAAACGCATATCGAGTGTCCACTGCGAGGTTCACAGTGAAAAGGACGGCTTCTACGTCAAAGACCTGAGGTCAACGTTTGGCACCTTCCTGGATGACAACAAGAAACTTCCTCCCTTTGAATCTACCCTTATCTCACCAGGAGACACCTTTTCACTGGCAGGGTGCGCCGTATTTCAATTGGTTAAAAGGCCAGCTACTGCCGTGCAACAAGATAATCCTCAACCAGCTAATGACAACCTGGAGCCAGCGCCCCATCTAAGACAAAAAAATGGAAAACAACACGAAGCAACCCAGATATTTAAAAACGAACCAGTATTAAAACAAAACCCAAAGATCGATAAAGAGACAAAACACCTCCCAATCGCCCCTCGCACCAAGAGATTGCTGAATTTCACGATAGACCTGACCGTTGTGTGTATCGCTACCCTGATATTGCAGGTCATCGTTAGGGCAGGGCTGTTTGGAGAAGGACTTGTGTTTATAACCCTGTACATTATGTACTATACCGTAATGGAGGGCATGGCCGGTAAGACGGTGGCAAAGTTTATTACACATACGCGGGTTGTCATGGCGGATGGCTTACGAGTGCCTGTTTCAAATATAATAATCAGGTCATTGTCGAGGGCTATCCCGTTTGAGCCGTTTTCTTTCTTGCTTAATAAGGACTGGCATGACGCCATGTCCAGGACAATCGTGATAGACGATAAACCTTCTGAATAATTGATGTGAAAAATATTTGCCTATATAGTAAGATAGATACATATGAGTGAGCGATATAGATCGGATTTTCTAAATATATGCGTCAATTGCATGGAGAGCAGGGATGATGCCTCGGTCTGCAAGCACTGTGGCTATGACGAAAATAAGTACCTGGACCATCCCCTGCTTCTGAAGCCACGGACTATCTTAAAGGATCAGTACCTGTTGGGCAGGGTCTTGGGACAGGGAGGTTTTGGGATCACGTATATTGGCATGGATATAAACCTTGACAAGAAGGTTGCCATTAAGGAGTTTCTCCCAACAAACCTCGCGAGCAGGGAGTTGAGCAACTACACGGTTGTGCCTTTTAAGGGGAACCCGGAGGAGAATTTCCGTGAGGGGTTGCGGCTGTTTATCGATGAGGCCAGGAAGGTGACCAAATTCGCAAATAACGTCAATATCGTCCACGTCATAAATTTCTTTGAGACCAATAACACCGGCTACATCGTCATGGACTACATAGAGGGTGACACGTTGTCAAATCTCATAAGAAAACGCGGTGGGAGACTACCAGTTGACGAGTCTCTGAAGATAATGTTACCCATCCTGGGGGCACTAAAAGAGGTACACGCCCTGGCTCTCTTTCACAGGGACATATCCCCTCAGAATATCTACATCACAAAGGCTGGGACGCCTATACTGATTGACTTTGGCGCCGCGCGGTATGTCTCAGCGGAGCAGAGCCACAGCCTCGACGTCGTTCTAAAGGCCGGTTATGCGCCTATGGAGCAGTATCAGGCCAGGGGAAAGATCGGTCCCTGGACGGATATCTACGCCTGTGGAGCCACGTTGTATCTTATGATTACCGGTATCATGCCTCCCCCGGCCCCTGACAGATTCTATGATGATGAGCTAAAACAGGCCTACGAGATAGAGGGGGTAGACATATCCCCTGACCTGAGCAACGCAATCTTACAGGCATTGGCCGTCAGAATAGAGGATCGGTTTAAGGACATCGACGAATTCATAGCGGCTATGGAGCGAAATCCCCAGGGGGAATACGTAGCGATGCTTGAAAAGGTACTCTCACACAAACGCATAACGCTGGATAAGCGTATGTCGCTCGATCACCTTATGGCCACTAACAAGATTGACAAGGAAATAGCCATAACGTTGGAGAACGATCTGCGACTCAAACTGAACATAGGCAAGCTGCAATGGGAAGGCGAATATAAAGAAAACTACACACAGTTGTCAAAGAGTCACCCAGAGGGTATCCCCCCTGATAAGATAAAGCAGATCGACGATACCTATGTATCGACAGGGCGAGTAACCCACAGGCTGGTGATTAAAGATGCCTCAACCGGCAAAAAGACATCAAAGCAACCTGTAGAGTTTAAGTCTCCAGATATTGTGGATAAGAAGCCTCAGGAAGCATCCAAGGAAAGCCTCAGGATACAGCCAAGAGGGCAAGCAGGGCCATCCGTTGCAAAGACACCGTCCCGTCCCGATGCCCGATCCAGGAAGGGCATATACGCTGTCGTTGCAATCGTAGCGATTGTGATTATCGGCGCGTTGCTTTTCTTAATGCACAAACCGTCCCCACTACCATCCCCAACTGCCCATGTAACGACGGAGACCACAAGACCATCGGAGACCGCAAAGCCACCTACTGAGGCCCGTTACGGTTATATAAACGTATGGAGCAGGCCTTCTGCCGAGGTGTTTATAAATGGCACATCCGTTGGACAAACACCCCTGTCGAAGCTCAAGGTGCGATCCGGTAAGGCCAACGTCAGGCTTGTCAATAAGACATACAACATCAATGAGAGCTACGAAGAAGAGGTAGCGCCTGAATGAGATAAACGGGGTCAAGGGGACTGGTCCCCTTGTGGAGGGGTCTGAGGGGAGGTAAAGCCTCCCCTTCTTCTCTTATCTTTATCTTGTAAGTGAGCAGTTGAGGGCGAAGTTGATTGCGGCGTTGTCGGGGTTGGCGGCTCTCGTGTATTGGAAGTACGTCTTGAGTATGCGCTTTACGTAGTTCCTGGTTTCGTCATAGGGGATGTCCTCGATGAACTCGTCGATGGCCCTGTACTTGCCGTCTTTGAGCCACTTCTCGACTATCGACTCCCCCGCATTGTACGATGCAAGCGCCATTGGCACACAACCGGAATCATCCACCAACTGCGTCAGATAATAACTGCCGATGAGGATGTTCTTCCTTACGTTGAAGATGTCCTTATTGTTGACGATCCGCTCACCTACCCTGCCGCTGTACTTGGCCGCCGTTGAGGGCATCAACTGCATCAACCCTATGGCCCCAGCCGGAGAGAAGGCATCGTCCTGAAACCGGCTCTCCTCGCGCGTCAACGACAGTATCAGCAGCGGATTAATGGAGTTGCGCTGCGAGGCCTCATCCACAATCTCCCTGTAGGCATAGGGGTAGAGGAGCCTGTGAACCTTCCGGCTGTAGGGCAACTTCCCCGCCAACAGCACGGAGTGACGATACATATGCGCCTCGTTTAACATTATGCTGGCCTCAAGGGTCACGTCGTTGTCGTACCTGGCGGAGTTTCTTATGATATACAGGCTTTCGGTCTTGATGGCATCCTCTATGTTTAGCTCAAGGAGGATCGCCAGACGCCTCAACTCCTCGTGCTCCTTGCCTGCGACATGATTACCATTTACACTGACCGTGTGCTTGATCCCCATTGACTCTATAATAGCGGGTTGTCTGCCCAACTTGTGATAGGCCAAGATACTGTAGTAGTCGCCCTCTGCGGTTAGCTTTTCATACAACGCCGTTGTGTCGTCTTTCTTATCCGCTCCAGGACGCTCCTGGTTTCTGCACTCAAGCGTGCGCGCCATCCAGTAGAGATACCTTTGACTGCCATAATTGCTATACAGCGACTTAAACCCCTCGTAGGCCGCATCGGAGTTGCCCATTAGATAATGCGTCCAGGCAATGTGCCACAGGGCATCCTCCTTGATGAAGCGGTTGTCCTTGAGAGAGCCAAATATCTTGAGCGCCCTGGCGGTGTTACCCAAACGACGGTAGTATAACCCCTTTATGAGGACGAGTTCGGCGGCCTTTTCGTCCTTGTTGGCATCCAGGGTGTCAACTTTGGCGTTGAACCTATCGAACTGACCCGACCGGTACAGGCTGCGTGCCTCGTAGTAGTTATTGCCAAGCCTCCGGAATAGCTCTGCGGCCTCCTGATAACTCTTCTGCATAAAGAGCGACATGGCTATATCTGCAAGTATCTGACCCCTGAGCGACCCTGTGGACTTGTCAAGCGCTCGCCTTAGCAACCTCTCAGCCTCTGGATAGTGGTGCCTCTTCATCAGGTTCCTTGCCCTCGTGACGAGGGAGTCAACGTCAAACGCCCCTACGTTGAGGTTTTCGCACGACTCCTCAGAGGCATATCCTGCGCTCAGGCATATCACCCTGAACTGCGTCTGCGCCTCGCCCTCTCTGCCGTCTTCCATGAGCATGTTGGCATATGAAAACCTGATCCTGTTGTCATCGGGGTGTTTCTTGAGGTAAAGCTCTGACAGTGACATCGCTCGTTCAGGGTTGAGTTGCCTCTGCGTGCCTATCTCCATAAGGAGGGTGTCTGTATACAGCGGGGAGTTTGGATAGGTCTCCTTGAGGCTGAGGATGTCCTTGAGGGCCTTTTCCAGTTGTCCTGCCCCGACATAGCCCTTTGCCCGCCAGAGCAGCGCATAGTCCGTCAGGAGGGCTGGGGTATCGAGGAACAGGCTCAGTTGCTTGATTGCCCCGTTGTAGTCCTTGTTGTCGAGGGCGGTCTTGCCGTCCTTGAGGTGCTCGTAGGTGCTGTTGGATGCTTGCCCCACCCCAGACAAGATACACACCAAAAGAAAAAGAAGAGGAAGAAAAGAAAGAAGGGGGCGGCTCCGCCCCCCCTCAGCCCCCCCTGCAAGGGGAGGGGTAAGGCACCCCGGCCACGAAGAAGTCCCCTTGACCCCATAATTACTATCGTTTATCATTACATCAATTCTATGTTCCATTTATACTGAAACATAGATTATACAGGTCATCGTATCATTCGGTCAAGGGGCAAATAGAAGTGGGTGGGAGGTGTTCACGCCTCGATGATTCTTCCGTCTTGATAGATGACCACCCCCGCACGACGACTTACTTGATAGAGGGCTTCGTGGAGGGTAACGCTATCTATAGTTTTCGAGCGTAATTTGAACAACCCCTTGCAGTGTTCTTTAGTGTTACCAAGGCGACTTATCGTTTGTACAATATTATCCCAAATAATATAAGCACTCCGTACATCACCTATCATTGATATCAATTCAGCAACAATGCTTAAATCTCCAATCTTGCCCAAGGCAGATGCTATACTGCATCTTACAAATTTATCTGTCTTTTTATCGTGTAAAATAGGCATCAACTCAGCAACAATCCTTGCATCCCCAAGATTGCCCAAGGCTTCTGCTATACTGCATCTTAGATCGTTATCTGTCTTTGCATCGCGTAAAATAGGCATCAACTCAGCAACAATCCTTGCATCCCCAAGATTGCCCAAGGCTTCTGCTATACTGCATCTTAGATCGTTATCTGTCTTTGCATCGCATAAAATAGACATCAACTCCACAACAATGCTTGAATCTCCAAGATTGCCCAAAGCAAATACGATATTGCTTCTTAAGTCGTTATGTGTCTTTTCATCGCATAAAATAGACATCAACTCCACAACAATGCTTGAATCTCCAAGATTGCCCAAGGCTTCTGCGATAAAGGTTCTTACATCGGTATCTGTCTTATCATCGCGTAAAATAGACACCAAATCAGCAACAATGCTTGAATCTCCAAGATTGCCCAAAGCAAATACGATACTGCTTCTTAAGTCGTTATGTGTCTTTTCATCGCGTAAAATAGACATCAAGTCAGCAACAATACTTGAATCTCCAAGATTGCTCAAGGCAAGTGCGATAAAGGTTCTTACAATGTAATCAGTTTTTTCATCGAGTAAAACAGGCATCAACTTAGCAACAATGCTTGAATCTCCAAGATTACGCAAAGCTTCTGCTATATTACGTCTTACAAAGTTACCTGTCTTTTTATCGAGTAAAATAGGCATCAAGTCAGCGGCAATGCTTGAATCCTCAATCTTGCCCAAGGCTTCTGCTATCCTACGTCCTACATGGTTATCTGTCTTTTCCTCGCGTAAAAGGGCTAGCAAGAAATCAATCTCGCCATTTTCAGCCAAAACATCAATAGCATTGACTTTATTTAACCAATATTTGCCAGCGCTTACAACAAAACCCCTTAGCTTGTTCAAAACGGCCTCTCTGAGCTTTCCACCGCCTTTCAGTGTCGGCTTCTCCGCAAGGCATCTTCCGGCAAGCATAAGGTTGTGATCGAAGATATCATCTGGTTTCTCAAATAACCCCTTTATTAACTCCGTGCTGTCTCCTATTCCGGCAAGAAGTAGGATTACCTCTTCCCACCAGGGCTTGAAACTGTTTTCTATGGCAATGTTGTACCTTCTGCCTTCATACATAGCACAGGCGGCAAAATATTCTTGTATCGTCAAATGAAGAAAACCATACCAACCATCGGCCTGCTTTTTTAACAATCCATGACTGGCTGATATCTCTTTCAGTATATCCTCTGCATCTTCTGGCTTCAGGTACAAGTCAGGTAAAATCTCCTGTATAGCACTTAGAAGCTCTTTTTTCGTAAAATATCTCTTGCCTTCAATAAAAAACCTGTAGGCTATATACTGTAATAGTAGCTTTTTATTGTCCTGAGTGAATCTATTTCTACGTTTGATATCCCTGGTCTCATCCCAATCATTGAGAAGTACCTCCACACACTTTTCATAAAGGCTGACCCTCCTCTCTGGAAGGGTCTCATACTTACCGTATAGTATGCAGACAAAGGAAAGCAACAGCGGATTTCCAGCCAGGGACTTAACCCTCGTCCTCCTGGCTAATTCACTATTTAACGCCTTGGCCTTCTCAGGCTCCCCGCGGAACCACTTCCCTACAAAGTTCGTTATATCCTCAGAGGTGAAGTCAAGTACCTCAAAGATGCTGAAAGAGCTATTTATGCCCCACTTCCAACCAGCCTTCCTGCAGGTAACGGCTATGTAACAACCAGGGAACCTTGTGGCAATGCTGTTGATGGCCTCCACGGCCTTGGTATAGTTGGCGCTGACCTCATCCTGATTCCCCCCGCTGACCTCATCGAGCCCGTCGAAAAAGATCGCGACATTGCCGCTTTTAAATTCCTCCTCCAGGTACGTCCTGGCATGATTGAAGCCATAACGCCTCGAAAGGTCATCATCGAGGTAATCTAGAAGGTCAGGCTTAGACTTATTGACGTAATCCCGAAGGGTGACAAATATCGGGATGCCCTTGATACCCTCTACGTCATCGGTTGCCATCTTAAGGGTAATGTGCTTGAGCATGGTAGTTTTACCTGCCCCCGGGTCGCCTAAGATAACGAGCCTCTTGTTATACTTCTGGTCTCTCAACGCCTCGTCAATAGACATTGACCTTGAGACTGGCTCTGTCTTAAATCGTGAGATGGGCATCTCCTGTGGTGTAGCGCCGCCCTCATGCAGACTGCCATAGACGTCATCGGTCTCCTGTATGTATATGCCCACCTTTTCACGCAGGCATATCTTGATGTAGATATCCAGGAGGTTTAATGGCCGGCTCATATCCAGGATTCTCAGGTTGGTCAACTCCGCGTTGAGCTTGACCTTGTACTGCTCCAGCTCGTGTTCCTGTGACGTTGCGGAGATTGCCACCGGAGCGGGCGCGCTTGGCGTGGCGGCGTTGCAATAACTCAGAATGTCGCGTAAGATGGCCTCTCTCCTGGCATGGCTGCCAGCCGGAGTCTCATAAAAGACGGGGGTTATGTTGTATGTGTCTGCCAGCATTTCAGCTTCATACTCAACAGAGTCATTTTCCGGGTATGGAATGATTGCATAATGCCTTTCATGAAAGCCCTTGAACACAGATTCGATGAATCTCATTATGCTCAGAAAATCCAGATCAGTAACCCCTGAACCTATAAATACAACCGGACGGGTCTTTATAATACTCTCTAAAGAACTTATAAAACCCCTTTGAAAAAGATAATGATCCTTGTAATCACCCTCAGTCAATACAATATCTTGCGGGTCATCATATCTTCCGTGGATATGGAATATCTTCTTTTGAGGTTCGATGGTTGCGATGCAATATTCAGACAGCATTTGTGTGTTCTTGTATGTAAAATGAGGTGATGGCGTATTGTTAATGAGACAATGAGCGCTATCCAGACAAGAATCATAATTGCTCGTCATATAGTTATAAAATGGCAGATTTATGATAAGCTCATGTTCTTGAGTATGCTTCTTACCTGCTTTGGTTTTTGGTGCAAACTCACGACCAAGAAATGGATAATATTTTGGCCCCATGAGATTTTTGCATTTACCTGCAATGTAAAGGAGATTGCTACCTCCCCTGTGTTTTTCCACCGTAGATTTTGAACTCGGCTCATTTCTGACAATCTCATCCAGCATCTTCTTGATCAGCCTATCCCACGACAGATACCCAAGCGGCATTGAACAGCCCGCCCCGATAAAGGCAATCGCCCGGCCAGACTTGATGACATCCTTCAAATCCCGAAGGTTCAGGTCGTTGGTTGTTTTATAGTCGTCCCAATCCTTACATACCATCACGAATTATACCAAATGACGAGACTTGCGACCTCAAAAAATCCCCCTCTCCTGAGCCAATCGCAACAGGACGTCAACCGCCCGCTGCCCCTCCTGCCCAACATCCAACGAAAAGTCGTTGACGTACAGGTCAACGTGCCCCCGTATGCACACCTCGGAGAGCTCACGACAGTAACCCCTTATGTAGTCAAGGGCCTCCTGCGGATGGGCGTTTGCGTACAGGATCGACTCCCTGATGTAGCCACCAACCCTCTGAGCCAGCGCCTCATCAATGCTCTGCCTCTTTGCCACGATGCAGCCCAGCGGTATCGGCAACGCGTATGTCTGCTCCCACCACTGCCCTAGGTCTGCCACCAACGTGAGGCCATGATCGGCATACGTAAACCGACTCTCGTGTATTATCAGTCCGGCGTCAACCTGACCATCCCCGACGGCGTCCATGATCGTGTGAAACGGCATCACAACGACATTGCGGGCAAAGGCCGGGTCATACAACTGCAACAGCAGCCAGGCCGTCGTATATCTCCCCGGGATGGCGATCCTCTTGCCGACCAGCGCCTCCATAGAGGTTGGCCTCAGACTCACCACGAGCGGACCACAGCCCCGTCCAATGGCCGCCCCGCTACGAAGCAGCCTGTACGTGTCCCTCAGGAGTCCATAGGCATGAAACGACACCTTCGTGACATCCAGTTCGCCCCCAAACGCCGCCAGGTTCAGGGCCTCGATGTCCCTGATGTTGGGGGTGAAGCCCAGGCCGCCCGTATCTTCTTTTTGGCCGGGGTGCCCCACCCCTATCCTGCCGTGGACGAGGGCATAAAACATGTAGGTATCGTTGGGGCATGGCGAAAACCCCAGGCTAAGTTGGCGGATCAAGGCCGCGCCTATCCTGGAGGCCAGTGCATCGCCCTGCCGCCAATTGCGTGCATGTGGATGTGATAGACGCTCTGGCCGGCCTCGGCGTTGCAATTGATGACCATGCGAAATCCGCGCTGCGCAAACCCTCTTTCCTTGGCGATCCTGTTGGCCACCTCAAACATATGTCCAACGAGGGCAGTGTCCTCGCTGGTGATTTCAAGTATCGTGGGGATGTGTTTCCTGGGGATGATAAGCACGTGCATAGGCCCCTGCGGATTGAGGTCATCAAAGGCCACCACCTGGTCATCCTCGTACACTATCGTTGCCTTTATCTCTTTGTTCGCTACCTTACAGAATATGCAATCCATATCTACCTCCTAAAGCATAAATTATACAGCCGATCACCTCATCTGGTCAAGAAGAAGAAAGAAGAAGAAAAAAGGAGGGCGGCTCCGCCCCCTCCTCAGACCTCCCCTGCAAGGGGTCACTGACCCCTTGACCCCTTCCTGCGGAGGCTGGTACTTGAGTTGGGGCGTGGAGTGGCAATGTTTCAGTATTCCATATTGATACATTCACCTTTTACCACGTTTCCCAGTGGATGTTTTCCTTTTTGAACTTATCGGTGATATGACCTTTGTTTTTGGGGACGCCGATAGGGATAACGTTGAGAGGGATGATGTTTTTGGGGATGTTTAGGATTGTTCTGGTGATATCGACTCTATCTTGTTCGGGGTGAACGGCCGTCCAGACGGCTCCTAGTCCGAGGGCATGAGCGGCCAGGAGGATATTTTCCGTGGCAGCGGAGCAGTCCATCACCCAATAGTTCTTGCTATATCGTTGATCCTTATCGGGGACGCCGCAGACGACGATGGCCGCTGTGGCCTGATCGAGCATCTTTGCGTAGGGGAGTTGGAGGCACAACTCATCAAGGACATCCCTTTTGGTGACAACGACAAATGCCCACGGTTGGACATTCACCGCCGACGGAGCCGCCATCCCAGCCCTAAGAATCTTCGTTAAATCCTCACGGGAGACCACCTCTGCCGTGAAACTCCTCACGCTGCGACGCGTGTAGATGTTATCCAATGCCTCGTTTTCCATAAGACACCTCACATATTTTGTATTTTGAACAGTCTACAACCATAATACAGAACAGCCCTTCTTTACAAGTGTGGCCGTGACCCCTTGCAGGGGAGGTCAAGGAGGTCAGGTGCGACCTGGAGCGAAAAGGAAGCAGCTCCGCCCTCTTTGTTCTTTTCTTGTTTTTTTTATCCGAAGCGGCCTCCGATGTATGCTTCTGTTTCTTTTTGTGAGGGGGTTTGGAAGATTTTATCGGTGAGGTCGAATTCTATGATTTTTCCCAGGAGCATAAAGATGGTGTAGTCTGAGACGCGGGCGGCCTGCTGCATATTGTGGGTGACGATTAGGATGGTGTAGTTGTCCTTGAGCATGAGCATGAGCTCCTCTATCTTTTCCGTTGAGATGGGGTCGAGGGCCGAGCATGGTTCATCCATGAGGATGACCTTGGGGTCTACGGCAATGGCCCTGGCGATGCACAGGCGCTGCTGTTGACCGCCTGAGAGACCCAGGGCGCTGTCATCGAGGCGATCCTTGACCTCTTCCCAGAGGGCAGAGCGTTGGAGACTCCTTTGGACTATCTCATCGAGGTGGGACTTCTTCGTGACACCCCCTATGCGTGGGCCATAGGCTATGTTGTCGTAGACGGACTTGGGGAAGGGGTTGGATTTCTGAAAGACCATCCCTACGTTTCGTCGCAGAGTGGTGACATCATAGTTGGGGTGATATATATCCACACCGTCTATCTTTATCGTTCCTGCTATGGTGACGCCCTCAACCAGGTCGTTGAGACGATTCATACAGCGCAGGAGCGTGGACTTGCCACATCCCGAAGGACCGATGAAGGCCGCTATACAGTTCTTGGGGATATCGAGGTTGACATCTATCAACGCCCTCTTATCACCGTAGTACAGGGAAAGGTCTACACACTCGATGAGTATATCCTCATGCTTGTCTTGTGTCGCAGGACGCTCCTGCTTGTCATCGGACTGTGGCCGTCTTAATTGTCGTATATCCGTTTGCATTAAACCTCCCTACATGTTACCATTGAATTAAAAGGCCGACGATGTGTATTTTTTCTTCAGATGGTTTCTGATCCTTATGGCCGTTAGGTTTAGGAATACCACTATTACGATTAGCAGAAACGTTGTCATGTAGACCATTGGCTTGGCTGCCTCAACGTTTGGTGATTGAAAACCAACGTCGTAGATATGAAATCCCAGGTGCATGAACTTTCTCTCCAGGTGGACGAATGGGAAGTTAGTGTCAATGGGTAGCGACGGCGCCAGCTTTACCACACCCGTAAGCATTAGTGGCGCCACCTCGCCTGCCGCCCTGGCTATGGACAGTATCAATCCAGTCAGGATTCCAGGCATGGCGGTGGGGATGATTATATGAATCAGGGTCTCAAACCTGTTTGCGCCTAATGAGAGCGACCCGTACTTTATGTCCTGTGGGACGGCAGCCAGCCCCTCCTCTGTGGACACTATAACCACAGGCAGCGTCAGGAGGGTCAGCGTCAAGGATGCCCACAGCACCCCACCAGTTCCAAAGGTGGGTGTTGGCAGAGAGCTCTTAAAGAATAACATGTCTATGGTGCCACCTATCCCGTAGATGAAAAAACCCAGGCCAAATACCCCAAACACCATCGAGGGCACACCAGCCAGGTTATTTACGCATATGCGCACGATCTTGACCATCACCCCCTGTTTGGCGTACTCCTTGAGATAGACCGCAGCCAGGACGCCAAAGGGCATTACCACCACGCTCATGACAAGCACCATAAAGATGGTCCCAAATATGGCAGGGAACACGCCGCCTTCCGTGTTGGCCTCACGCGGCTGCGCCGAGACAAACTCCCAGAGCTTAGATATATAGACCGCCGTCTTGGCCAACACACCCATGGTGTTTGGCTCATAGAACCGGACCACGGAGCTGAGGGGGAGTTGCTTTACCGTGCCCTCAACGCTCTGGGTAACTACTTGGGTGGCATTGATGGTTTGCTTGAGTTGAATGAGGCTTGACTCCTTGTCTCTGTATTGTCTTTCGAGGTCTTCGACGGTGGACTTGATGTGTTGGGTCTCGGGGGCCTTGCCGTCTTTTTCGAGGGGTTTCAATTTTAACCTCAATCGCTCTATTTTTGCGCTTATACCTCCGAGGTCATCTTTTTCGATGGCGGCGATTTTTTTTATGAGCCTTTTGTTATCAGGCAGGAGTGCCCTTATCATGCTTACGGAGGCCTCATGTCCACTGGCGAGGGTCTTTTCGCCGTCCTTGATCTCTGTTATGAAGCCGTACATGTTGCCCCACTCGGTTCTCTCTACGACAACCGCCGTTGATGGATAGGTGGTGGTTGCGATGTCATCGTTGTTGGTCCATTTGAAGTCGAGGCCGTAGAGATCGCGGTTTCCGATCTTCAGGCGTATACGGTATTTTTTTTCGGCGCTGTTACGTTTCTCAGGCGTTGGGATAGGCTCAGAGCCGGCCTCCTGCCCCATGTACTTGGAGCCGTCCTTTAGTGTAATCACGACAACCCGCGATGGCCAGAAAAATCCAAGTCCCTTGGTTATTATAAGTAAGAGCAACCCCGCAACCATCAATAGGCTAAATACCAGCGCCGCCCCTGTTAACCACGCGTATGGGTCCCCGCTCTTCCAAAAATCTCTCATAATAAATACCGCCTTTAGTATAACTCCTCAGTGACATAAATTGAAAGAGGCTGGATTACCACCTATCGATTCAGGGAGAGAAAAAAGAAGGGAGAAATGGAAAGAATATTAAGTAAACTCCACCTTGAACAAGATATAATTGATCAATCCGTTCCCTACTGTTGCTATATAGGGAGTCAAGGGGACTGCTCCCCTTGCAGGGTAGGCTGAGGAGGGCCTGGAGTGGTAAAGAAGGCAGAAGCCGCCCCATTCTTTTTCTTTTGGATTGCTACTCACCGGTAAAATGGCCTTTTAACTTATCAAAAAAACGCCGATGCACTTCCTCGCCGTTGATATTGGCAAGTTCCTCCAATAGTTCCCGCTGTCTCTGAGTGAGCTTCCTGGGGACATCTATAGCGATCCTCACGATCTGGTCTCCCTTGTCACCGCCGCCAACGCGCGAAATCCCATCGCCCCTGAGCCTGAATAACTCACCTGATTGCGTGCCGGGATGTATCTTTATATGCTCACTCCCCTTAAGCGTAGGAACCTCAATCTCACCCCCAAGCACCGCTATCGTATAACTGATCGGGACATCACAGATAATATGCATCCCCTCTCGCTTGAAAAACGGGTCTTCCTGCACAAGGATAAATATATACAAATCCCCGGGAGGCCCTCCAAGGGCACCAAGCTCTCCCTCACCGGACATCTTTAGTTTCGTGTTGGTATCCACCCCCGGCGGGATCTTGACCGACACCGAACGCGTCCTCTTGACCCTGCCAACCCCCCTGCACTGATTGCACGGGTCAACGATGATCGAACCTGCACCATTACACCGGCTGCACGTCTTGCTTATGGAAAAGAATCCCTGTTGAAAACGTACCTGCCCCGCCCCATTACACGCAGTACAGGTCACAGGCTTTTTGCCATCAACGCTGCCAGTGCCCGAACACGCCTGACATAACTCGTGCCTTGGAATAGTTATTGTCTTGTCCACTCCAAAGGCGGCCTCCTTCAGCGACAACTCCAGGTCATAGCGCATGTCCGACCCACGTGTGGCACGCTGCCTGCGCTGCTGGCCAGATGAACCCCTGAATATGTCACCAAAGAAGTCATCAAAGATATCGGTAAATTGGGACGAAAACCCACCAAAGTCCATCCCGGCGCCGGCGCCATCCGCCGTACCAAACCTGTCGTAGTTTGCGCGCTTGTTGGGGTCGCTCAGACACGAGTAGGCCTCGTTGATCTCCTTAAACTTCTCCTCCGATGCCTTATCTCCAGAATTTCTGTCGGGATGATACTTGAGGGCCATCTGCCGGAATGCCTTTTTTAGTTCATCGGGGGTAGCATCCTTACCCACCCCCAATAGCTCGTAGTAATCTTTCATAGCTTAACGCTTCTTACCTCGGAGACCGCTTCATTTGTTCTTATTCTTATCAACATCTTCAAATTCGGCCTCAACGACGTCTTCCTCGGGTTTGGCCTCCTGCTTGATGTCGCCATCAGAGCCCTCAGCGCCCTTGGCGGAGGCATCCTTGTATATGTGTTCGGCAAACTTGTGAGAGGCCGTCGTTAGAGCCTCTATCGCTGACTTTAGCTCCTGTGGGTCAGAGGTCTTGTCCTTGAGGTCTTTGCATCTACGGAGAGCGCTTTCTATTTCGCTCTTTTCGGCGTCGGAGAGTTTACTTCCATATTCTTTCAGGGATTTTTCCACTGAATAGCTCAAGGTATCGGCCTCGTTTTTGGCCTCTGCCAGTTCCTTTTTCTTCTTGTCGTCCTCGACGTGTCCCTCGGCCTCCCTGATCATCTTCTTGATTTCGGCCTCTGTCAAGCCGCTTGAGGCGGTTATCTTGATAGACTGCTCCTTGCCGGTGCCAAGGTCCTTGGCCGAGACGTGCAGGATGCCGTTTGCGTCGATGTCAAAGGTCACCTCTATCTGCGGTATACCCCTGGGTGCCGGTGGGATTCCAAGCAGCTCAAAGTTGCCCAGGAGCTTATTGTCTGAGGCCATCTCCCTCTCGCCCTGAAATACCTTTATTGTAACGGCTGGTTGATTGTCCGTGGCCGTTGAAAATACCTGCGATTTCTTTGTTGGTATAGTGGTGTTTCGCTCGATGAGCTTGGTAAAGATACCACCCAGGGTCTCAATCCCCAGCGACAACGGCGTCACATCCAGGAGCAGGACCTCTTTGACATCCCCCTTTAAAACCGCGGCCTGTATAGCGGCGCCAACGGCCACGACCTCGTCGGGGTTTACCGTCTTGTTAGGCTCTTTGTTAAAAAAGCTCTGAACGGTCTGATACACCTTTGGCGTCCTCGTGGAGCCTCCTACCAGCAACACCTCGTGGATGTCTGAGGTTGACAGTCCGGCATCCTTTAAGGCCAGTTTGCAAGGGTCGATGCTGTGTCTGACGAGGTCGTCGGTCAACTGCTCAAACTTTGACCTGGATAGCTTCACTAACAAGTGCTTTGGACCTGCGGCATCGGCCGTGACAAAGGGCAGGTTGATCTCCGTCTCGGCAGCGCTTGAGAGCTCTATCTTTGCCCTCTCTGCGGCCTCTTTCAACCTCTGCAGTGCCATCTTGTCTTTTTTGAGGTCTATACCCTGCTCCTTTTTGAACTCCTCCACCAGCCAGTCCATTATCCTGATGTCAAAGTCGTCTCCTCCGAGGTAGGTGTCGCCATTTGTGGACTTGACCTCTATGACCCCCTCCCCTATTTCGAGGATGGAGATGTCAAACGTCCCACCGCCAAGGTCATAGACCGCGACCTTCTCTTCCTTCTTTTTATCAATGCCGTAGGCCAGCGATGCAGCCGTGGGCTCGTTAATTATCCTCAATACGTTTAGGCCGGCTATCTTTCCGGCGTCCTTTGTTGCCTGTCTCTGGCTGTCATCGAAATAGGCCGGCACCGTGATCACGGCCTCAGTGACAGGCTCTCCGAGGAAGTCCTCTGCGGCCTGCTTGAGTTTTTGCAGTATCATGGCCGATATCTCTGGCGGGGAGTAGCGCTTGCCTCTGCACTCAACGTGTGCGTCATTGTTAGGGGCCTCTGCTATCTTATAAGGTAGTCTCTTTTTGGCGTCTTGAACCTCTTTGGAGTCAAACTTCCTTCCCATCAGCCTCTTTACCGAAAAGACCGTGTTTTCAGGGTTCGTTATTGCCTGTCTCTTGGCTATCTGTCCTACGAGTCTCTCACCCTTCTCCGTGAAGGCAACAACCGATGGTGTGGTCCTGGTGCCTTCCTGATTGGGTATAACAACGGGTTCCCCCCCCTGTACAACAGCCACACACGAATTTGTAGTCCCCAGGTCAATGCCTATTGCCTTACCCATATGCTTCCTCCTTCTTTATCCATGTTAATCAACTTAATTATCCTTATTAATTGCCCTTGTTAATTGTCCTTTATGGGGCGTTTATTCAACTTTTTTTATAGACCTTTTTTAGAGACCTTCACTAGCGAAGCCCTCAGAACCCTCTCCTTAAACATATATCCCTTTCTGAACTCCTCAAGCACCGTCCTGTCCTCTACGTCGTTAGCCTCGGCCTCTGCCATGGCCTCGTGAAAGGCCGGGTCAAATGCCCTACCCTTTGCCTCGATCTCAACCAGGCCGTATCTGCCAAGGGCCTTTTTGAACTCCTTGAGGGTCAACTCCACCCCAGTGGACAGAGACGCTGCCGTTGAGTTTGCGGCGTGACTCAGCGCCGCCTCGAGGTTGTCTATAACCGGCAAGAGGGCACCAACCAGAGGCTCCATGCCATACTTCAGGATGTCCTCCTTCTCCCTCTGCACCCTCTTTTTATAATTATCAAACTCCGCGTAAAGTCTCATGTACTTATCTTTTATCTCGGCCATCTGTCCCTTTATCTCTTCTAATTCGACTGTGCCTGCCTGCCTGCCTGCCTGCCCGCCTGCCTGATCCTGTGTAACCACCTCAGCATCGACGACCTCTATCGGTGTGGCCACGGTGGCAACATTGACGTTATCTCTCTGACTTTCATTCATATTCTGTTCGTCCATTACTTTATCCACACTACACTCCTGTTATCTGTATTATCTGCCCTGCAAGTGATTGGAGAGAAACCTGGCAGATGTATCGACAATCGAGATGACGCTGGCATAGTCCATTCGCTGCGGACCTATCAGGCCAAGCACGCCAAAAGGCCTGCCCTTGTCACAAAAAGTCGAGGCCACCAGGCTTAACTCCTCGGTATCCAGAAAAGACTCGGTGCCTATATAGACCTGTACGCCTTCACTTTCCATCATCTTATCGAGCAGTGTTATGATTTTTTGCTTATCATCAACCGCCTTTGAAAGCTCCTTTATCTTCTGTATATCGCAAAAATCAGGCGACTCTATGAGCGCGCTTATGCCTGATATAAAGACGTCAAGATTACACGGGTAGATCGCATTCTTACAGAGATTCAAGGCCACCGCAACGAGGTCATCCCTCATGGCCATCTCCTGATAGACGATGTCTAACAGCGCCTTGCGGATATCGCCCAGCGTGTAGCCTCTGAACTGAGAATTAAGATAAGAGGCAATCTTAGTGAGGTCATCCTGGGTCAGGACGTCCTTACTCTCAACCATCTTATGTTTGACCATACCTTCTTCCGTAAAGAGCAAGACGACAACCACGTTGTCTCTGAGGTTAGAAAGGTCTATCTTCTTCAGTCTGCTTTTCTCCATAGTCGAGGACAGGGTCACGACAAGATAGCGCGAGTACTTGGAGAGCGCCCTCGTAATGGAGTCTAGGAAGTCGTTGAGGTCACCCATGAGATAGCTATTATTGTTAGAGAGCAGAGTGAGCAGGTCGTCGTTGGCGCTGACGTTGCAGGCGCGTATTTCCTCGACGAAGAGCCTGTAGCCCTTGTCCGTCGGCATCCTACCAGAGGAGGCGTGCGGCTGACTGAGATACCCCATCTCTTCCAGGTCGGACATGGCGTTTCTTATCGTAGCCGGCGATACCCCCAATCCATATTTCTTGCTTATGTATCGGGAGCCAACCGGAGCTGCTAACTGTATATAGCTCTGTATGACGGCTATAAGTATCTTTTTTGTTCTCTCATCCATTTTACCAACTATTCTAACATAAGCATCCCGTTAAAATCCTTCCTAAAGTATTGTATTTTTAAACGGCGTCATTTTATGTGACAAGAGGAGGCCAATACGGCCCCCCCTTGTTGATAATCGATAAGCGCTGAAACGCCTTTTAGTACATATCTCCCATGCCGCCCATGCCTGGATGTCCTCCGGGATGTTGCATCTTTTCTTCTTTGTCTGGCAGCTCCGTGATCATCACGGCGGTGGTGAGCATCAGGGCCGACACCGATGCGGCGTTCTGAAGGGCGCACCTGGTGACCTTTGTGGGGTCGATTATACCGGCCTGGATCATATCGACAAAGACCTCGTTCTGTGCGTCAAAGCCGTAGTTGACATCGCTGGAGGCCTTTACCTTCTCTATGACTGTGGCGCTTTCCAGGCCTGTGTTATAGACGATCTGCCTTATAGGCTCTTCGAGGGCCTTTTTAATGATATTGGCGCCGATCTTGAGGTCTCCCTCGAGGTTGAGCTCGTCTATGGCCGAGATACAACGCAACAGGGTCACACCGCCACCGGGGACGATACCCTCCTCAACGGCTGCCCTTGTGGCATGGAGGGCGTCCTCCACCCTGGCCTTCTTCTCCTTCATCTCCGTCTCTGTAGCAGCGCCAACGTTTATGACCGCCACGCCGCCAACCAGTTTGGCAAGCCTCTCCTGGAGCTTCTCTCTATCGTAATCCGATGTTGTCTCCTCGACCTGCGTCTTTAGCTGCTTTACCCTGCCCTGGATCTTGCTGGTATCGCCTCCGCCATCGACTATGGTCGTGTTGTCCTTGTCAACCGTGACCTTCTTTGCCCTTCCAAGGTCCATTATCTTGACGTTTTCTAACTTCAGACCCATGTCCTCAGATATTACGGTTCCACCGGTCAACACAGCGATGTCCTCGAGCATGGCCTTCCTTCTCTCGCCAAACCCAGGGGCCTTCACGGCGCTGACATGCAGAGTCCCACGCAGCTTGTTGACCACAAGGGTGGCAAGGGCCTCGCCCTCGATATCCTCGGCAATGATCAACAGCGGTTTACCCATCTTGGCGATCTGCTCCAACAGCGGCAGGAGGTCCTTCATGCTTGATATCTTTTTGTCGTGCAGCAGTATGTATGTGTCATCCTGGACACACTCCATCCGCTCGGAATCCGTCACGAAGTACGGGGAGATGTATCCCCTGTCAAACTGCATACCCTCGACGACCTCCAGGGAGGTAACCATGCTCTTGGCCTCCTCAACCGTGATGACGCCATCCTTGCCGACCTTGTCCATGGCCTCGGCTATGAGGTTACCCACGGAGGGGTCGTTGTTGGCCGAAATCGTGCCGACCTGGGCTATCTCTTTCTTATCGGCAACGGGTTTGCTAAGGCTCTTGAGCCTGGCAACGACGGCCTCAACCGCCTTTTCAATACCCCTCTTGAGGTCCATGGCGTTTGCGCCGGCCACGACGTTCTTGATGCCCTCTCTATAGATGGCATGTCCGAGGACCGTGGCGGTAGTGGTACCGTCTCCTGCGGTGTCGGAGGTCTTGGATGCGACCTCTTTCAGGAGCTGGGCGCCCATGTTCTGGTAAGCGTCCTTGAGCTCTATCTCCTTGGCCACCGTGACGCCATCCTTGGTGATGGTGGGTGAGCCAAACTTCTTGTCGATTATCACATTCCTGCCCTTAGGGCCGAGGGTTGCCTTTACGGCGTTGTTGAGGATTGATATACCCTCTAAGATTTCCTTACGTGCGGCCTCATCAAAGGCCAGTTGTTTTGCAGCCATTTATTTCCTCCTTTTATTGCTGGTGCAGCCGCACCTTATTCAATTATTCCTAGTATGTCTTCTTCTTTGACTATCAGATAATCTGTGCCATCAATATTGACCTTAGAGCCTGAGTACTTGTCAAACAAGACCTCATCACCGACCTTGAGTTCCTTGACTTCCGAGCCTATTGCCTCGATCTTTCCCCTCTGGGGTTTTTCCTTGGCTGTGTCGGGGACATACAGTCCGCCGGCCGTCATGGCCATCTCTTCCTTGTAACTAACAAACACACGCTCTTTAAGAGGTTTAAACTTCATAGACGTTCTCCTTTCGATTTTCTCCGTTGTTAGCACTCATCATCAACGAGTGCTAATAATAATTTTACACAAATACAATACCTTCTTCAATGTCAGATTTAACCAGATAACGAATTATATCTAACGCTTACTACAATATAAAACTTTTATCTATAGATATCGCATTATTAAGAAAGAGAAAAATGAGGGCGGAGCCGCCCCTTTTTTTTCTGGTCAAATGCCGATTGCCCTGCTTGACAAATATATCTGCCGATATGATAAAATTGTATCCTCTTTAAAAAGCATGGTAGAGGGGTAGCAGAAAAATAATTGTTGC
>JADFXD010000124.1 GCA_015233725.1 Nitrospirota bacterium
ACACTTTATGGGGTCAAGGGGACTGGTCCCCTTGCAGGGGGGGTCGAGGGGGGGGCAGCGCCGCCCCCCTTTTTCTTCTTCTTTTCTCCCTTCTTTAGGATATGATAGACGATAGAGACATACAGGTTGTTGAAGATGTGACGATGCGGGTATTGGAGTTTGGCAAGATACTTGAGATGGCTGCTGCCTTTGCCGTATCGGTGGAGGGCAAGGCGCTTGTCAACCGAGTCAGGCCGCTGAGAGAGATCAATGACATGAGGTTTTACATCAGGCTCATCAGCCAGTGGCGGGGGTTGCTTTCGGAGAGGAAACAGCCAGGCATAGAGCCATTTGATGACCTCACGGGGCACTTTCTCAGGCTCAGGCCCGAGGACGCCATCCTTGAACCCATAGAGCTGCGTAAGTTCCTGCCGCTGTTTGATTCGGCCATCAACCTCAAACGGCTGCACGCGGAGAAGAGCTATCCCATGATCCAGGCGATAGTGTCCGAGCTGATAACCCACCCCAGCCTAAGACGCATCATAGAGGCATCCATAGACGTGGATGGCCGCATCACCGATGAGGCATCTCCGGAGCTTGCCGCCGTCAGGCGTAGACTCGTCTCCTGCGCCAACAGGGTCAAGAACATCCTGGAACGCCTACTGAGGCGCAAGGAACTGGCCACGCACATCCAGGACGACTTCATAACCGAGCGAAATGGCCGATGGGTCATCCCGCTCAAAAAGGACTCCCGTGGGCAGCTCCAGGGCGTGGTGCACGACATATCAAAGACCGGTGAGACCCTGTTTATCGAACCCTACGACAGTCAGCCCCTGGGCAATGAAATCGAGTCGTTGAGGGCTGAGGAAAAGATAGAGGAGTTCAAGGTTCTCAAGCGTCTCTGCGCCCTGCTCAGACAACACCTGCCCGATATAGAACAGGACTACATCACGATCATACATATAGATGCCGTAGTTGCCATAGCGGTCTTCTCCGACACGATGCGAATGACACCGCCGGAGATCAACGAGGAGCGCTTTATCAACATAAACAAGGGACGGCATCCTGTCCTCTGGAGACGCCTCAAAAAGACCAACCAGGAGGCAACCCTTGTCCCCCTTGACTTTGTCCTTGGCCAGAGGTATAACTCAATGGTCATCACCGGGACAAACGCCGGTGGCAAGACCGTTGCCCTTAAGACCATCGGCGTGTTGCACCTGATGGCCCTGTCGGGGATGCACGTACCGGCGGCATCGGGGACGACTATCCCGTTTGTCCGACAGATATTTGTGGACATTGGTGATGAGCAGTCCATCGAGGACAACATCTCAACGTTCTCCGGCCACATGTATCATATAGCGGACATCCTGCGCAAGAGCGATGCGGAGTCACTCGTCCTGCTTGATGAGCTTGGCTCGGGCACTGACCCCGATGAGGGTGGGTCGTTGGGCAGTGCGATCCTCAAGTCCCTTACGCAACGGGGGGCGTTGTCTGTGGTGACGACACACCTGGGGCTATTGAAGCTCTTTGCGTACACGGAGGAAGACATCACCTTTGGTTCAATGGAGATAGAGGCCGTCAACGATGGGGATGTCAGGGTGTTTAAGCCCACCTACACGCTGACCATCGGCGAGTTCGGGCGCTCACATGCCTTTGAGATAGCCGCCAACTGCGGCCTGCCAGAGACGCTCATTGAGCAGGCCAGGGAGTTTATGACCGACTCCGATAGAAAGATGGAGTACCTCATCACAGACCTCAAGAAGATGCTCAAGGAAAACAGAAAGACCCTAACCGAGGCAGAGCAGATCAAACAGGAGGCCATGAGTCTGCGCGACGATCTCGTAGGTGAACTCGACAGAACCCGCAACGCAAACGAGGAAGCACTTGCCGATACCTATCGCAAGGCCGAGGAGATACTCCAGGGGCTGAGGGCTGAGGCCAAGGAAATCCTGCTCTTCCTGCAACACTCAGACACACAGAGGGTCAAGGGGATGGTCGTCAACATCGACAAGCGGATCGCCAAACTGCGAGATCAGCGAAAGACGCTGCAAAAAGAAAAAAACAAGGATGTCCAGAAGCCGCAGCAAGGTCAACGGGTACTGCTTAAGGGGTTTGATGTCGAGGGGATCATCCTCTCTGTAAATGAGAGGAAGTCGCGTTGTACCGTCCTCATAAACGGTCGAGAGGTGGAGGTGCCATTTACCGAGCTCCTGGAGTGTGAGGGCAAGCCCTTTGGGGCAGAGACATCCTCTAATAAACATAACAAGAGACATGCCGCCGATATCGATAAGTCCCTCGATATGCCCCGCGAGCTAAATCTGATCGGGCAGCGGGTAGACCCGGCCCTGTCAACCCTGGAACGCTATCTCAACGACGCGGCCATTAACGACCTCGATCGTGTGAAGATCATACATGGCGTCAGCACAGGCCGTCTGGCCGCCGCCATCCGCGAATATCTGAAGGACCATCCGCTGGTCAAAGGCTACAGGAAGGGCAACAACGACGAAGGCGGCGAGGCTGTGACCATTGTCACCTTGTAATAGCTAATGGAGGTCAACAAGGTGCCTAAACAGAGTATTACAAGAGAAGGCAAGGGCATCAGGTATCTGCAAGACGCACGGGAGATACTGGAAGGTCTCGTCATTGAAGACCACATCTACCTGGATGTCAATACAGTGAAGAGGGCCTTTGGAATTGCCTATCTTGCCGTGTTGGATGCAATAAAAGAGGAGTTGCTCAAAAAAGGTGTAACCAGAAAGGATATGCCCAAATCGGTGGAAGGCTACATGGTAGCCATACAGAAGTACCTGTCGGTAAACAACGGCAGGCTCGTCAGGGAGTTTGACAGGCTCTATGATTCCTTGCACATCGCGGGACACTACAGGGGACTCTTAACACACGTTGGCACGGTTAGAGAGGAAATGGATGCTGCCGAGAGGTTTATCAAAAAAATAACGGGCAGCCAGTAGTAAGAGATAGTGTCTTAATGTCAGAGCATCCTACCTCAAATATTGAAAAGGCGCCTTATGTCATAGTTATTGCTTTATCCGTACTTGCCTTAATCATTTACGGGCAGACCCTTGGGCACGTATTTATATCCTATGATGACGGCTGGCACATCACTGGAAACAATGGTGTAAGAGACGGTCTGTCGCTGGATGGCCTCAAGTGGGCCTTTACCAAGACAAACGGTATATACTGGATGCCCCTGACCTGGCTCTCCCACATGCTGGATTGTCAACTCTATGGATTAAATCCCTGGGGACATCACCTGACCAACGTGTTGCTTCATGCCCTAAATACCGTTGTGTTGTTTCTTGCCCTGGCGAGGGTGACGGGGCAGCGATGGCCATCTCTGCTTGTGGCGGCGTTGTTTGCGCTGCACCCCCTTGCCGTTGAGTCTGTGGCCTGGGCCGCGGAGCGAAAGAACCTGATGCTTGGGTTGTGGTGGTTTCTGACCGTCTGGGTCTATGGCTGGTATGTAGAGGGTTGCTCGCCACAGAGAGACGTCTCCAGATACATCGCCTTGTTGTTGGTGGCCTTTTGTGGCTACATGGCCAAGCCGACATTTGTGACCATCCCCGTGGCGCTATTGCTCCTGGATTGGTGGCCGTTAAAGCGAATTAGCTCCTACAAAGGTGCAATGGTCATGGTGGCTGAGAAATTGCCGTTTTTTTGGCTTTCCCTCGTTATAAGCGCATTGACCTACGTATCTCAGAAAACTGGTGGCAGCACCATGTCCCTGGAGACCCTGGAGTTTAAGTACAGGGTCTACAACAGCCTAAACTCCTACGTCGCATATATAGGGAAGCTCCTGTGGCCCTCCAATCTGGCCATTTACTATCCATTTCCGAGTGGATTTGACACGACCCAGGTCGTCTTCTCTACCGTGATCCTGCTCCTGCTAACCACTTTAGTATTATGGGCTGGCAGGAGGTGCGGCTGCACCAGCGATAAGAAATTGCCCTATCTCATAACCGGCTGGTTCTGGTTCATTTTTACCTTGCTACCCAACATCGGGATTATTCAATCGGGCGGACAGGCAATGGCAGACAGATATACCTATATCTCCTATATTGGTCTCTACGTGATAATAGCCTGGGGGCTAAGGGATGTCATCGGAAGATGGCCGGTGTTGAGGCCATTTGTGGTCTCTGGTGTAGTTATTGTCTTGATAATCCTTGTACCTGTAACGTGGAGGGAGGTCGGTTACTGGAAGAACGATTTAACCATCTTTGGCCATGCCGCAGAGGCTACAACGGACAACTATCTGGCTCACAACAACTACGGCGTGGCTCTGTTTAAGTTGGGGCAGTATGATGCGGCTTTTGTGCAATTTTCAAGGGCAGTATCGATCCGGTCTGATTATGTCATGGCGCAGATCAACCTCGGCAACGTCTACCTGATCAAGGCCAACTACGATAAGGCCATCGAACACTACTCCACCGCCATAAGACACGACCCCTCCAACCCCATAGCCCACCACTACCTCGCCCTGGCAAGGGAAGAAAGGGCAAGAAGGGAGGGCTTTGCCCCTCCTCCACAAGGGAGCACGGTCCCCTTGACCCCGTAAAGGTTTGGTCGATATTAACAATCCCATCTATCCGGCCTGTTTAACAACAACGCCAGGACACGACAGATCGGTGCGGGTGCACCACCGGTAAAGGAGGTGTCAGTATCTTTAAGTCTATTCATCAAACACGTCCTTTATGTCTATTTCAAGGCCATCTATAACCTCAGACCTGACTATCCCCACCTCTATAGCCTCCGACAATAGCCTGTACCTCCCACCCTCAATGGTAAGCACCTCTATTGTTTTAAGCTCAGGTACGACTATCCAGTATTCAGGCACCTTATAGCGCTCGTATATCTCCTTCTTGGTGATGGTATCCCTGCTGTGAGACCACTGGGATATGACCTCGCATACCATATCCGGTACGCCCCTGATCCAGTCCTGAGCTATCGCCATGTTCTCTTTTTTGATAAATAGTATATCAGGTTGTAGTTTTTGCTCTCCCTCCTTGAGGATAACATCCAATGGTCTTGTGTACAATTTACCTAATCGTTTATTAATGATATAATTGCCCATTTTAAGTGTCAAGTTAAAGATAACTCCCTGATGTTTTCTAAACGGACTAGGCGGCACTATTTCCTCCCCATTGATTATCTCTGTCAGGTCAAAGTCCCTCTCTAATGTCTGTTGTTGCATATATATTACTGTAACAAAACAAACTCCGCAAATTCAACCCTCAAGTAGGACGGGTGCATTAAATTTATATAGCGCGTTTGGCTCGTATGGTAATAGTTCAGCCCTAAGAAAAGAGAAAAGAAGGGGGGCGGTTCCGCCCCCCTTCAGATTCCCCCTGCAAGGGACAAGTCCCCTTGACCCCATAAAAGTGATATGTATTCTGTATTTAATCAAATCTAAATCTGCTATATTGACAAAATATTAATAATCCTGTTAGCATAATGAATGATATTAGTAAAATTTGAACAGATGATAGACATGTTTAATGAGCTTTCTGATACAAAAAAATCTGAAGTGATTGATTTTATTAGATTTATGAGATATCAAGAAGCCAAAGATAGAATTTTAAAATCTAACCAAGAAGAGAGACTAACTTTTAACAACGCTGAGGAGTTAATAAAGGCTATAGACGATGCAGGTTAAGACTACACCGTCTTTTTTAAAACAAGCCAGCAAATTTCTTAAAAAGAATCCACAGTTACGAAAAGACTTTACAAAGACAATCAAAAACTTAACCTCTAATCCTTTTGACCCCTCTCTAAAGACGCATAAACTATCAGGTGAGTTAAAAGATTTCTGGTCATGCCATGTAACCCATGACATAAGGCTTAGATTCATCTTAGAGGCTAATATTATAGAGCTAATAGACATAGGCAGCCATGATGAAATATATGATTGAGATTTTTAGAGTCATCTTTATAGCGCGTTTCGATCGTATGTAATACAAAAAAAGAAAGGGGCGGCTCCGCTTCTTTACCGCTCCAGGACGCTCCTGGCCCCCTTCAGAACCCCCTGCAAGGGGACCAGTCCCCTTGACCCCTTCCTGCGGAGGCACGCAATACTTTGAACTTCTTATCTCTCATTAGATTGGTTTTTCGTATATCCTGTAGGTCTTGTAGAGTCTACCCTCGACCAGCTCGATGATCTTCTTGATTGCCTCGTTGTCCTCGAGTATCCATGAGAACTCAGACAGCTTATAGCCGCCCTCCCATGCCCTGCGGAATATATCTTTAGTGAGGAGGGCGTCAACGCCCTTGAACCTGTACTGTGGCTTGACGCCAAAGAGCAGCAGTCGTGCGCCTGTTATCTTCCTAGAGTAATACAGGGCCTTGATCAGGGTTATCGGGTTGAGTTTGCCGTGCATCTTTCTGAGGACGAAGTTAAAGTCTGGCAAGAGTCCTAGGAAGCCTATAACCTCCTCTCCCGCCTGCGCGATAAGCATCAGCTCCGGCACGATGACTGTCTTGAGCTTTGTGCCCATATATTCTAACTCGGCATCGGTGATGGGGATGAAGCCCCAGTTATCTTTCCATGAGCTGTTGTAGATATCCTTAAAGAGCGCTAGTTCATTTCTAAAATTCTTCATCGACAGTGGCCTGACGGTTATCCCGCGCCTTTGGGCGATGTCGGCAACGCGGTTGACCTTATCAGGCGGGCCATCGGCTGGGACCTCCTTGGCGTAGGCGTAGAGGTCCTTGGCCTTTAGCATCCCGCACGACTCCATGAGTGTCTTGTAATATGGTGGATTGTGTGTGGTCATGATCATGGGCGGTGTGTCAAAGCCGTCGATCAAAAAGCCGCACTCCTCGTTTGTTGAGAAGTTCATAGGCCCACGCATTATCTTAAGGCCGCCGCCCCTTAGCTCCTCCTGCACAACCTCAAGGAGCCTACTTGCCACGGCGGTGTCATCCACGGACTCGTAGAAGCCAAAGAAACCAACACCGTCGTTGTGTATCTTCAGGTGCCGGCCATTTATTATGGAGACTATGCGGCCTACTATCTCTTTGCCGCTGTAAAGAAGGAAAAACCTAACCTTGCTGGATTGAAAAAACGGGTTCTTCTTAGGAGAGAAATCCGATAGCATATCCCGTGTCAGTTGCGGAGCATAATATGGGTCGTCTTTATAGAGCCTTAAGGGAAATCTGATAAACTGGAGTATCTCACCCCGGCGGTAGCACTCCGATCAACCGTGGGCGATGTATAGAGTATTGAAAAAAGTGGGTT
>JADFXD010000125.1 GCA_015233725.1 Nitrospirota bacterium
TCCACCCATAATAATACACAAAGAGGGGAAAAAGGGGGGCGGCGCTGCCCCCCCCTCGACCCCCCCTGCAAGGGGACCAGTCCCCTTGACCCCATAATTATCAATCGATAGTTCTATAAACATTGCTCATGTAATTATCATTGCCTACATATTAGTCTGTTGCGGTTTATTATCAGCTATCGGCAGGGTGATCTTGAATATCGTTGTCCTGCCGGGGTTGCTTTGTACGGATATATTACCGCCGTGGTCATCTATTATTTTTTTCGAGACAGGAAGACCGATCCCCGTCTCTTTTCCCTGTTCATTGGTCTGCATAAAATAGTTGGTAGTAGAAAATGGTTGAAATATCTTATCGATTATAGACTCCGGGATGCTTGTGCCATTGTTTTCCACCTCTATGACAATAGCGCCGTCGCAGGAGGAGGGCAGATCACCGTTGTTTGTCAGGGATGTAGTTATTTTAAGGTTTTTATCGGCATTATCGTCGTCTGTCATGGCATTTTTTGCGTTGACGATGAGGTTTATAAACACCTGTTCAAGTCTTGTGATATCGCCATTGATCTGTGGCAGGTTGGGCGCCAGGTTTTTTGTTACATTAATGCCATCGTTTATAAGCTGCTGATGTAACAGTTTAAATGCCCCTTCAACTATAGTGTTTATATCTGTTGATTCAAGGTTCATGGTCTCGGAGCGCCGCGTGAATATTCTCATATGGTCAATGATTGCCGCCATTCTGTCAACCTGTTCCACTATGTCGGCAAGGTCGGGTTCCATTTCTTTTATGCTATACCGGTTTTTTTGTATATCTTTGCTGATAGACTGGCAGATTATCTTGATGCCGTTTAAGGGTTGGTTGATCTCATGGGCAACACCGGCGGTAAGCTCTCCCAATGCAGCGAACTTCTCTGTCTGGATCAACTGTACGGTAGTTTCTTTTAATTCCCTGTTGATATCTTCCAGGTCCAGGGCACGTTTTTCAAGCAACGATTTCGATTCGATAATTTCGTCAAACAGACGACGAAATCTCTCCTCCAGGACCCGGAGCTGATCCCCCCCTGTTGATTTAGGAGGCTCTATTGCCAGATGTACCCTGGAGACATTCGATACATAATTGTCCAGCCTCCTGATACGCATAGTGATATAGAGCATTATCACGATGAAAGACAATATAAGGGCAACTGCGGTAATAATATTGAATCTGATGTTATCCGATAGCACCTTTGATCGGAGCTCGTTGACCTCGCTAAAAGAGATTAACGAGACAAACATCATATGGACTTCATCCTCACCAGAATCCAAAAAATGTTTGCCCTTGAACATAAACTTATCATTGAGGGTACCAAGTGTTGTCCCATCCTTTATCAGCTCAGGCCTATTGGTTGCGATCACGGTGTGGTCCTCCGAGCTGGCCAGTACCACAGTGCTTCTGCCTGAGAGAGGCCCCATAGCGTCTATAAGTAATTCATCATTTATGGGATGGGTAATGACAAGGACGGCAATCTTGTTACCATCGGCGTCCTTTACCTCCCTGGCGGAAAGGACATAATTTGTGCTATCAAGGCGGATAAAATAGGATGGGCCTGGAGATATCGGCAGTTGTGCCAAGTCACTAAACCTGGCAGACAGAGGAGGTCCGTCGGTTGCATTATACACCTCCCTGCTCCTTCCCGCCCTGTCATAGAGGATTGCATGGTTAAACCCTACATAAAACTTGAGAACCGATGACTTCGGCAGCCACGGCGGGATGTCATGCAATTCATCTGTCTTTGTCGGTTCACGGCTGTCCCATGCAGCGTTCTTTACGTAGACAATTAACCCATAGCTGCTTGCCAACGCCCCCACACCGGATTGATAGCTCAAAAAGTAATTCTCGAATAACCGGCTGTCCTCGTTGCTACGAGCCTCTAACCTCTCATGAAGCTGCGCATCAAATATCTCACTCATCATCTTTCCATGTATATTGCTCAATACGCTCAATAACGTTACACCCAAGACTACCATAATGGCCGCTATCTTTAACGTGAGCGAAATATTGCCCAAAAAAACAAGATGATCTCTCTTGTCAAATAAACTCATCATAGTATGTCATTACCCACAACAATATTGTATCATAAAAAGAGGGCAATTTTGATGCGTTGATTCAGAGTAAACATGCACTGTGAACAATAAGTACATGGGGATTGATAATTAAGGGGTCAAGGGGACTTCTTCGTGGCCGGGGTGCCCCACCCCTGCCCTTGCAGGGGGGGTCGAGGGGGGGGCAGCGCCGCCCCCCTTTTTCCCTTCTTTCTCTTGCATGAAACAATGAGACACGGTTTTACCATAGCGGCCATTCAGAGTAGCACGGGCAAGACGACGGTCTCCCTTGGGTTGATGTCGGCCTTGGGCAGGGTGGGGTTGAGGGTTGCGCCCTTTAAGATTGGGCCGGACTTTATCGACCCTGGATTGCACAGGGTGATAACCGGCAGGACATCATACAACCTTGACACCTACATGTGCGGTGTCGACTATGTCAGAGAGCTGTTTTACGTCAAGTCCGCCGATGCCGATGTTGCCATCGCAGAGGGTGTGATGGGGCTTTTCGATGGCGAGCACTCCTCCACGGCTGCGGTAGCGAGGCTGCTGTCGTTGCCCGTTGTCCTCGTCCTTGACGTCAGGGGGATGGCGCAGAGCGCGGCCGCTATCGTTGCCGGTGTCAAGGGGATTGACCCTGGACTCTCTATCGCTGGGGTAATCCTCAACAGGGTCGGCAGCGACCGGCACTACAGGCTCGTCCGCGACGCCATAACGCAACACTGCGATACCACTGTCCTTGGATGTCTGCCCTTTGCCTCTGACGTTGGACTCGCTCAGAGACACCTCGGCCTCTTTACCGCCGAGGATGGCTGCCTCAACGCCAGCCTCATAGAGAAACTGACCAGCCTCATCCAGGATAATATCGATCTCGCTGCCCTCCTGAAAAACACCCTCTCCGTTGCCGTAAGACCTTGCCCCACCGTCAACCTTGAGGCGACCAATGACAGAGGTGTTGAACGTCTGAGGGTTGCGGTCGCCCGCGATAACGCCTTTTGCTTCTATTATGAGGACAACCTCGGGTTGCTGCAACGGCAAGGGATAGAGCTGATCCCCTTCAGCCCCCTGACAGACGAAGGTCTGCCCGATGACATAGACGGTCTGTATCTGGGCGGCGGTTATCCCGAGATCTACGCCGGAAGGCTCTCGGCCAACACCTCCATGCTCGAGGACATAAGGCGCTTTGTACTCTCCGGGGGGGTGACGTATGCCGAGTGTGGAGGGTTTATGTATCTCCTGGAGGGTGTCACCGGCCTGGACGGGGTCTTTTACACGATGGTTGGTGTATTTCCGGCCAGGGCAGTCATGAGAGACAGGCGGGTGGCCCTTGGCTACAGGGAGGCTGTCCTGCGTCAGGACACGATTATTGGCAACAGGGGTGATATCGTCAAGGGGCATGAGTTTCACTACTCGGAGGTCGTTGAGATGCCGCGCGATGTCAAGAATGTCTTCGACTCCCCACAGGTTGGGTGGCTCAGTCACAATTGCCTCGCAAGCTACATACACCTGCACTTTGCCAGCAACCCCAATATCCTTAGATGCCTCTTTAAGCCAAGAAAGGGAAAGAAAGAAGGGAGGACGCCTGGCCGCCCCTCCCTCAGACCCACCCTGCAAGGGGAGGGGTGGGGCACCCCGGCCACGAAGAAGTCCCCTTGACCCCGTAATTAGCGAGCTTGGTACGTTTTTTTCCTCCGTCTTTTTTTTATCATATGCAAGTGAAATCTGATATACTATTAAATAATGAGGGATGAAGAAAAGACAAAAGAGCAGCTCATAGAGGAGTTGAGACAGTTAAGATCGCAGGTTGAAAGGCTTGAGAGGCCCCAGGGGGCGGACTTTCGGGCTAAGGCTATCAATGCGCTGATCCTGGACAATATCACAACAGGGGTATGGGTGACGGATGGGGATGACGTGGTCTGTTATGCCAACAGGGCAATGAGCAGGATCTCTGGGGTTACGGAAGGTGAGATCGTTGGAAGGCATGTATTGACCGAATTCCCTGAAGAGACGCTCAGGCATTTCAGGCCGTATTATCTTAGGGCGAAGGAGGGTGTATCGCCGGTTAGATATGATGACATCCCTGTTACAACGCTGGCATTGAGGGAGAGCTATCAATCAGGGTGGTTGATACCAATTGTGGTTGATGCAATATGTACTGGCGTGATCTGCACGGTTGATGACATAACAGAGAGCAAGAAGATACAGGAGGAGTCAGAGCAATATAGGGTATTTATGGAGGCGGTGCTTGATTGCATAGATGATGGTATAGCGGCGTGTGATGGCGATGGGGTCTTGAGATTTTTCAATAGGGCATCGCAGAGGATTCACGGGTTGCCGGCTGAACCGTTATTACCGGAGCAGTGGGCTGATTATTACAATCTGTATCTCGCCGATGGCAAGACTCGGATGGGTAAAGAAGACATTCCTTTGTTCAGGGCGCTCAGAGGGGAGGATGTTACAGATATTGAGGTGGTTATAGCTCCAAGAGGATGTCCGGCCTTTGTTGTCCTGGTAACCGGTAGAACCTTGATCGACAGTAAAGGCAATAGGCTGGGAGCGGTAGTGTCTGTGCACAACATTACCGAGAGAAAAAAGGCGGAAAATGAGCTCCTTAGAGCACATGAGAGGTTAGAGGCGCTTGTTCAGCAAAGGACGGCGCAACTGAAAAGCTCAGAGGAGAAATACAGGGCGTTTATTCAACTCGCAAGCGACGCGATATTTGTAGCTAACGCTGAGACTGGGATCATTTTAGAGGTAAACACTATGGCAGAGAGGCTGCTAGGCATGACCAGAGAAGAGATTATCGGGATGCACCAGAGACTACTCCATCCTGTTGAGGAGTCTGCCGGAGACGGAGGGCTTTCTCCGATGTTTATAGAGCATGTAATGTCCGGCGGTAGTTACCAGGATGAGGCTAAGGTCATTCGTAAAGACGGCAAGGTATTATACGTTAGCATTAGCTCAAACGTTATCAATCTAGACAGTGAGCGGTTGATCGTTGGCATATTCAGAGACATCACCGGGCAGAAGATAATGCAGGAGAGGCTTAGGAAAAGTGAACAGCGCTTTAGGGTTGTCTTTGAACAGGCCCCGCTTGGGATTGCTATCAGAGAACTATATACCGGTATGTTTATCCAGATCAACCAGGCATATTGTGATATCCTCGGTTGTTCCAGGGATGAGGCATTAAGTGACATCTTCAAGGAGCTGACATATCCTGACGATATACGGCCAGAGCTTGCTAACATGCAATGTCTGATCAGTGGTGAGATATCTATGTTTAACATGGAGAAGCGATATATCCGCAAGGACTCCAAGGTAGTCTGGGTCAGCCTTACATGTGTCCCACTGTGGATTGCTGATGAGCGGCCTGTGTATCATATCGCTATGGCAGAGGATATAACAGACAGGAAACGCATGGTGGAGGAGATCAAGATTGAGTGGGACAAGCTCAAGAGGATAATGGAGACAATACAAGACGGCATCTGTATAGTAACCAGAGGCCATGACATAGAATTTGTCAACGATGTGGTCATCAGGAAGTTTGGTCCAACCGGAGGCCGTAAGTGCTATGAGTACTTTCATGGCAGGACGGAGTCATGTCCGTGGTGCAGGAATGAAGATGTGTTTTCCGGTAAAACCGTTACCTGGCAGTGGTATTCCCATAGAGAACATAAAACATATTCGATCCTTAATACACCGATAAGAAATATCGATGGCTCGGTATCCAAGTTCGAGATATTCCATGATATCTCCGACATCAAGAACGCCCAGTTTATGATGAAGAGGGAGCTGGACTTTCAAAGGGCTGTTGCGGAGTTGTCGGAGGCCTTGCTGTCTCCGGAGAAGGGCATAGTCGATATCGCCGTTATAGTAAACAAACAGGCAATGAAGCTAACCGGGAGTTTACACGGAGCTGTATCAGAGATTGACAGAGAAACGGGGGAACATGTAGGTCATACACACACAGAGATGGTTAAAGACGGACTTTGCTCTGTGGATACCAGAAATCGGCGATTGGCCTTGCCAAAGGGTAAGGATGGATATAACTCGCTATGTGGGCATTCGCTCAATACCAGGCAGGGGTTTTATACAAACAACCCCCAAGGGCATCCCGCGTACAAGGGCTGTATGCCTCCAGGGCATGTCCCATTACAGAGGTTTCTGTCGGTGCCGGCAATAATAAACGACAGACTGATTGGTCAGATTGCCTTGGCAAACGCAGAGAGAGATTATACCGCTGGGGACCTGGATATTATAAAGCGCCTTGCGTCTATTTATGCCATAGCGGTTGATCGTAAGAGAATGGAAGAGCAACTGAAAGAATTAAACACAAACCTCGAAGGACTTGTAAGGCAAGAGATCGAAAAGGCACAGAGTCAGCAGCAGATACTCATACAACAATCCAAGATGGCCGCGATGGGCGAGATGATAGGCCTGATAGCCCACCAGTGGAAGCAACCCCTCAATGCCGTATCAATCGTAGTGCAGGATTTAAAAGATGCCTACAACTGTGGTGAACTTGACAAGGATTATATTAAAAGAACGGTGGATTTAACAATGAGTCAGATTCAGTTTATGGCAAAGACAATAGATGACTTCAAAAATTTTTTCAAGCCGTCAAAGAAAAAGGTCATGTTTGATGTAAGAAATACAATAGATGAATTAATATCAATGTTTGTCAAAATCTTCCGCAAGAACAGTATAGACATCCACGTAAAGGCGCAACAGGACTTAAGGCTCTTTGCAGATGGATATCCAAATGAATTTAAACAGGTGATACTAAATATCCTGAACAACTCAAGAGACGCCATAACGCTCAGAAGAAACACCGATGCCAGGATACAAGGGCGGATCGATATACAATTGAGCAACAATGAAACCAGGGATCAATTTATAGTCTCAATAACAGACAATGGTGGCGGCATCCCCGAAGATATAATGGAGAGGATATTTGACCCCTATTTTACAACGAAGGAATCAGAGGGTACGGGCATAGGCCTGTACATGTCAAAGACAATCATAGAGACCAACATGGGCGGTCAATTGACGGTCAGAAACATCGATGGTGGCGCGGAGTTTACAATCGCCCTCGCGTGTAGCTATACTGATCAAGGTGATATTTTGAGTATTTTGTAGTCTGCTTACTCTTACC
>JADFXD010000036.1 GCA_015233725.1 Nitrospirota bacterium
AGCCCCGTCCTGTGATGTATACCGTTTAAAAAGACCGTCACGTCGCTGAGTCCCATAAATATCTTGGGATTTGCCCGTATCGTGTCCATATCGCAGTATGGCAATACATGTTCGGCGCTGTTGCCGCCCTGCGTTGAAAATATCGCCCTGATATCCCCCCTGGCAAAAAACTCGTTTATATCCTCCGCCCTCTGCCGCGGTACAGATGACCCAATATAGCTCCCCAGCTCTACACTAAAACCAAGCCTCTGCAGATAATCAATCCCGCGACTTAGATCATCGCAGTAAGGGATCGGATCAGAAGGCGAGACAATGCCAATAACATCTCCAGGATTAAGGTTATCAGACATCCCCTTAATCCTTAGAACTTAAACCCCTTGTCAAATACCCTCACACAGGCGTCAACCACACCGGGGTCGTAGAGCGTCCCTCGCCCACAGACTATTTCGTCCAAGGCGGTCTGTATACCCAATGCCGGTCTGTAGGGGCGGTGATTGGCCATAGCCTCTACCACGTCGGCCACACAGATGATCCGTGCCTCGATGTGTGTCTCATCACCTCTGAGGCCGTTAGGATAGCCGGAGCCGTTGAATCTTTCGTGATGCTGCAGGATTATCTCTGCCACAGGACAGGGAAACTCTATGCCCTTGAGGATATCATAACCGATCTGAGAGTGCTCCTTGATGATGTTAAACTCGTGTATGTTGATCTTTCCAGGCTTACTGAGTATCTCACTAGGCACGGTTAGTTTGCCTATGTCGTGTATGGTGGCTGCCACTCTAACGCCCTCTGTTTGTTGTTTGGAGAGGGACATTTCAGTTGCTATGGCGTAGGACAGATCGGCAACCCTGCGTTGGTGGCCTGCCGTGTATGGGTCTTTTGCCTCAACCGCCGCGGCCATTGCCTGGGTCACGGCGTCTGTGAGCTTGCGGAGTTTTTCCACCACGTCTTCAAGTGCAAGGATGCGTTTCTTGCGGCACGTAATGTCTCTGGCTATTCCTACAGCATGCCATCTGCCTCCTATCTTAAGCGATGAGACAGATACTTCCACATGACCTTCCAGGGATTACCTTCTTTTGATCCTGACTCAATACTGTTATCCTCGATATCCTCGCAAAATACAACCTCATCATCGCCTGACATAACTACTCCTATCACTGATTTATTGTTAATGTTATATTAAAGGTAGTACCTTGTCCTTCGATACTCTCACAATCAATGGTGCCGTTTAGTGTCTGATAAAGGATGTTACAGATAATATGAAGACCAAGGCCAGTGCTACCACCATGTCTATTAGTTGTAAAGAAAGGATTAAAAATCTTATTCATATTTTCTCGAGGAATTCCCTTACCATCGTCTTTGTATATTAACAGCATCTTATCACCGTATTTAGAGACACCTATATTGATAGTACCATTGCTCTCTTCATCGTATGCGTGTAATATAGAATTCATCAGGAGATTAATTATTACCTGCCCAAAGGCACCCGGATAACTATAGATATTGATATTGTCAGGACAGTCTACCTCTACCTTATGACGTGTCTTGAACTTTGGTTTCATGCTTAATATAACATCATTAAGGTAGGCTCCTACATTAAACTCTCTCTTGTCCTGAGTCATCTGGTCTACCGATACCATCTTGAAGCTCTTGATCAAATCACTGGTGCGTAACAGGTTTCTCAAGACAATATCACTATCTTCCCTAATCTTTTCAAAGTAGCCTTGCAAGTCTTTCTTTTTCATCTTATTGTTGTCAAAGGCCGATATGATATCTCTGGTTATCTCTACCATAGCAGAAGAGACCATAATCCCGACACCAACGGGTGTATTGATCTCGTGGGCCACACCTGCCACCAACTGACCAAGGGAGGCCATCTTCTCTGACTGGATCAGTTGGGTTTGAGCCGTCCTGAGATTTTGCAGCGTCTGTGAGAGTTCCCTTGTCCGCTCTTCAACCATGACTTCAAGGTTAGTCCTATATTGCTGTAATTCCCTCTCGTGCCTCAGGCGCTCAGTGATATCCCTTCCAACGACTACGACATAGGATTTATTGTCAAAATCAACCGCTTGTACATTTATCTCAACAGAGACCACGCTCTTATCACTCTTGGTCATGGTCGTTATGCTTCTCTCATTCAGGATGTTATCAATGGACACTATTTCGTCAATTACCATACCCATAAGTTCATCCTTGCGATAGCCTAGCAGGAGAGAGGCATACTCGTTTACGTCTGATATCTTGCCACTGCTCTTTTCCAGGAGCAAGATAACATCCTGGGCTTGATCAAGCAGTGATTTAAATCTGTTTAACTCTGCCAGTTTACGTTGGAGCTCTGGATAATAACTCTTCTTGCTGGGCTGTTGTCCAAGCCCTAATACCTTATCCCGAACCGATTTCCAATCATCCGAGTCTGTAAACAACTCCCTTGATGACTCTTCATCTGCCCTCTCAGGTTGCTTCTTCATAGAGCGCCTCTATGTCTCTTATGTTTGGTCTCCGTGGATTAGTCACCATGCAGGCATCTTTAGAGGTATCAGGGACAATAGCCTTGCTTGCGATTATTATCTTGATATGTTCGTCCATGTTTGTAATCATGCAAAATTGAGATACATCAGCGGATGTCCCGCCGGTGGTAGGGACACAGATTAATGGCGGCATGGGGTTAACGATCTTGTCAAATCCTTCAAATTCCAGGATATTCCCTTCATTGTTACTGACTATCGCTATGCCCTTGGCGCAATCAGTAGGACTACCGCCGCCAACGGAGATAATAACGTTACAGTTGTTTTGCCTATAGACCTCCCCCCCCTCCATGACCTCGGTTGCTCTGGGATTGGGACTCACGTTGGAAAAGACAACAAATGGTATCGCCTCTTCTTGCAGACTGTCCATTACATCCGCCGTCCAGCCAGCGGCAATCACGCCCAGGTCCGTGACTAGCAAGACCTTTCGTGCCGCATAGTTCCTGGCATATCGCCCAGCCAACTTCCGTGCATCAACACCGAAAAAAAACTCCGGCGCCACAAACCTTCGTAACTCTAAACCTCTCACGACATACCTCCCTTTCAACCCTCTCTCTCTTTCATCGCATTGTCAAACAACAAGAATCTTATATAAAAATAAAAATAAAAATCAACCCCTAAAAACGTAGTAATATCAAGGGCTTACTAACAGTTTGGTGTATAATCAACCCACAGTGAATAATCCGCCACTAAGGAAGGGGTCAAGGGGGCTGGCCCCCTTGCAGGGGGTTCTGAAGGGGGGCGGAGCCGCCCCTTTTTTTCTTTTCTCTTCTCTTTTCTTTTAAGGTTTGACGTATGCGAATCCTGCGGCCTGGCTTTTGATCAGCTCGGTGATGCCGGCGGGGACGACGCTGATGTAGGGGGGCAGATTCTCCTCGGTTATGCACACCGCGCCCGAGCATCCCAGCTTGTTTAGCGAATTACGACAGGCGAGGAACTTTACCCCTACCTCTGAGAGCTGCTTCATGACGGACAACTTGGCCTCATCCGCAAAGGCGGCTATGGAGGGGCCGTTGGCCAGTACCCTGACCTCAATCGTGTCGGAACTTACATCCCTGAGCAGGTTGGTGACATTGCCAAGGGCTACCTCCCACTTATCCGGCTCGTTGACGTGAAATATTACCTTTAACTTTTCCATCTGTGCGTCCTCTCTTATTACTTTTTTTGTCATTCCTGGCTTGACCAGGAATCCATTTCCTATCTTGTTCGTTTTTTGATAAACACCCGCACCGGTGTACCCTTAAACGAGTGCTCGGCTCTGATAGTATTTTCAATGTACCTCACATGGTTCTGCTTTATGGCCTCCGGGTAGTTCGCAAATACGGCAAACTGAGGCGGCTCTATCCCTACCTGTGTCATGTACAATATGCGCGTCTGTCTGCCCCTGTAAGAGGACAGGGTGGGGTTTATCTGCCCTATCAGGCGGTTCAAGAGGCCGGTGGTGAAGCGGTATTGCCGCTCAGAGACAACCTCGTCTATCAAGGGGAATATCTTTGTGATGCGCTTCTTGCTTAACCCCGACGTTGTTACCACGGGGGCGTATGAGGCAAATCCAAGCTCACGGTCGATCTCCTCCTGGTATATCTTAAAGACTTCCTCTGGTTCTTCTATCAGGTCCCACTTATTTAGAAGTATAATGAGACCCTTGCCAGTTCTGTTTACAAAGTTTACTATCTTTTTGTCCTGATCAACGATGCCATCGACGGCGTCTATGAGCAGCACCACGACATCGGAGCGTTCAATGCCCTTGAGGGCGCGAGCAACCGAAAATCGTTCGACGTCAACAATGACCTTGCCCTTTCGCCTCATCCCGGCGGTGTCTATGAGCGTGTACCTCTTGCCATAGTACGTACAGGGGCAATCCACGGCATCCCTGGTCGTTCCGGCTATGGGGTCAACGATCATCCGTTGCTTGCCTAGCAGGGCGTTTATGAGCGTGGACTTTCCAGCATTGGGTCTACCCACGATGGCGACCTTCGCGATAGCAGCCTCTTGCTCGACAGTGGCCGCTGTCTGCGCCCTTGGGCTGGTTCTGAGCAGCCTAACGCACTCATCCATCAGGTCGTCAAAGCCAAGCCCGCTCTCTGCCGATACGGGGATGAGGGCATCCCCTATGCCAAAGAAGTCATACAGTCTATCCATTGCCCTTGGGGTGTCTATCTTGTTGACCACGCGTATGACCACCCTATCGAACCTGCGCAGGGTCTCGGTAAGCTCCTGGTCTAGCGGGGTGAGGCCATCCTTGCCATCGAAGAGGTGTATCACCAGGTCGGCCTCCTCTACGCCCTCGATGGCGTGTTGGCGCACCTGTTCGATCAACTCATCGTCGCTGCCCAGGACGAACCCACCGGTGTCAATGACGGTGAACTCGGTCCCCTCCCACTGGGCGTCCTCGTAGAGCCTGTCGCGCGTGACCCCGGGAAAATCCTCCACGATGGCCCTGCGTCGGCCAACTATCTTGTTAAAGAGCGTGGACTTACCCACGTTCTGTCGTCCCACTATAGCGATGATCGGTTTTACCATCTATGTACCTACCTCGAAGATGAAATCTATCTCAATCGGGGAATTTAATGGCAGCGCCTGCACACCTACCGCGACCCTCGTGTGTCGTCCGTGTTCACCCATAAGCTCGTACAGGAGGTCGCTGGCCGCGTTTAACACCTCGGGTTGTCTGAAAAACCCGGGGGCACTGCTGACGTAGCCGGTCAATCGTACACACCGCCTGAGGGTGTCAAGGCCTCCGAGACATCTGTGTATAGCTGCAAGTGCGTTTATAACGGTCTGTCTTGCCGCCTCCTTTGCCGCCTCAACGCTGACCTCGCTGTCAACCCTGCCTTCTGCCAGTATCTTGCCCTCCCGCAGGGGTAATAGTCCGCTGAGGAAGAGCAGGTTGCCCACCTGCACGCATGGGACGTAAGAGCCCAGTGGTTGTGACGCCTGCGGAAGCTCTATGCCAAGCCGGCCTAGTTCGTTGTCTATGCTCATAATAACCCCTCCTAATCCTAAGTTGTTAGTGTACAAGAAGGGAAGAAGAAGAAAGATGGTGGCTCCGCCCCCTGGCCCCCTGGAAGGGGGCGGCGCTGCTTCTTTGTCGCTCCAGGTCGCACCTGGCCCCCTTCAACCCCCCTGCAAGGGCACCAGTGCCCTTGACCCCTTCTTGCGGCGCCTCTTACCTTTATAGCCCCAACTCCTGTGGCAGACCGATCCGGCCCAGGACGGCTGATGCAGCGGCCACGGCGGGATTTGACAGATAGACCTCACTCTCCGGGTGTCCCATCCTGCCTACGAAGTTTCTGTTGGTGGTGGCTATGGCCCTTTCGCCTTTTGCCAGTATCCCCATGTGTCCGCCCAGGCATGGACCGCACGTGGGGGTGGACACTGCTGCCTCGGCATCTATAAATATCTCTAGAAGTCCCTCTCTCATGGCGTCCTTGTAGATGGCCTGTGTGGCTGGGATGACGATAAGGCGCACGTTTGGATTGACCTTGCGCCCCTTTATGACTTTGGCGGCCTCTCTGAGGTCCTCGAGGCGACCGTTTGTGCACGAGCCGATGACTACCTGGTCGATGGTCACATTGGTCAGTTCGCTTGCCGGGCGCACGTTAGAGGGCAGATGTGGACAGGCCACCGTTGGTTGTATCTTTGAGCAGTCGTAGTCTCTTACGTCGATATACGCTGCATCGTTATTCTTTACCGCTCCAGGACGCTCCTGGTCAGATGTGTAAAAGACGCAAGGCCGCTTGGCCCTGGCATTGAGGTAGCTGCGTGTGATGTCATCGGGGACAATGATGCCGCTCTTGCCGCCGGCCTCTATTGCCATGTTGCACATGGTTAGTCTGTGGTGCATGGGCATCTGGCTTATCACCTCGCCCTCGAACTCCATTGCCATATACAGGGCGCCATCCACTCCGATGTCGCCGATGGTGTGGAGGATCAGGTCCTTACCGCCGACCCACTTGTTCAGCTTCCCGTGGTATACGAACTTCATCGAGTCGGGGACCTTAAACCAGCACTGTCCACTGGCCATTGCCGCGGCAACGTCGGTGGAACCCACGCCCGTAGAAAACGCCCCCAGTGCCCCATACGTACAGGTGTGGCTGTCGGCCCCGATGACCAGGTCACCGGCAACGACCAGCCCCTGTTCGGGCAGCAGGGCGTGTTCAACCCCCATCCTGCCTACATCAAAGAACAGGCTCAGTTCGTACTCGTGTGCAAAGTCCTTGAGCTCCTTGCACTGCTGTGCGGCCTTGATGTCCTTCTGCGGGGCAAAGTGGTCGGAGACAAACACCACCCTGTCCTTGTCAAAGACGTCCTTGGCCCCTATCTTTTTAAACTCCTGTATAGCGATAGGGGCGGTTATATCGTTGGCCAGGATAAGGTCAACCCTGGCGTTGATCAGCTCCCCCCGCTGGACCTCCTTCTTTGCGGCATGTGCAGCGAGAATCTTCTCTGTGATAGTCATAAAACATGTCCTCCAAAATACTTACAAACAAAAGCTATTGTCTTATTTTAGCATATTGGCACAAACAAGGCAAAGAAGGGGGGCGGCTCTTCTCAGGGTAATCGCATTTGACAGGAAGAAAAGAAAGGGGCGGCGGAGCTTCTTTGTCGCTCCAGGACGCTCCTGGCCCCCTTCAGACCCCCCTGCAAGGGCAGGGGTGAGGCACGATTTAGTCGCAGCGGGTCGCACCCGCCCCCGCCACGAAGAAGTCCCCTTGACCCCTTAATTCTCAATCCGACCCCCAGTGACTGTAAGGCGCGAGCCGACCCAACGACTGTAAGGAGCGATTCGATCAATTTTTATAATATATTTATGTCCATCCTATCGGCACAACTGTCACTTTAACCTTATCGAGAATCTCCCCTGCGGATAGTTTTTCCTGTACCTCTTTGTCATCGGATGGCACAAAGAGTGCGATAGTCACTGAATCCTTGCCAAGGCTGCCGGCATATTTAGCAGCCTGTTGTTTACCGGCCTTCAGGTCATAGATGTTTGTGAAGCTCTTTACCTCTATAATCCCATCTGTGTCACCGGATCTCAGGTGTATATCAACCTTGCCGTTGCCCGTGGGAAACTCGGGGCTAATGATGCATCTGCTTCCAATGGCAGCCTGTAACCACGCATAGAGGTGAAAATGTCCCACGGCTTCCGTATAGCGCAGATCGGCACGTCGTGGTTGACCTTGCCAGGGGTCAAGCCCGTTGGTCTTTAACCGTGTCAGGTAATCCCTATACCTTTGCAAGAGGGCTACTATGTTTAATCTATCAGGCTCAAACACGTCCTCCAATGTATCTAAAATATCCAACGCTGTAACAGGAAGGCTATCATCTGCAAGGTCTCTGCTCAGTGCACCATACAACCTCTTTTGGATAAATGGACAAGTGAAGCGACATATATCCACCTCTTGTCCAAAACTATCAAGTGTGGTCTCACTGTCTATGATCCCATTGAAATAGAGGTAATTGCACCAATCCTCATCTATATTAAAGGGGATGTCTGATTTGGCAAACAGTCTCACTACATGTCCCCTATAGTTGCCCCTGGCCTTCTTTATGAGATTCAACACCGTGTTATTCCATTCTATACTCAGCGCTTTATGGTATACTCGCTCAAATAAGGCAACATCTATTGTATTATCCGTCCCTGGGTTATATTTCTCTGTAAGAATCTCACCAAACCAACCTACAAGCCCTGGCTGCCCCCTGGTTACATCGCAGACCTTGTTAATTACAGCAGGTTCAATAACCTGTCCTGTCTCATTTATATATTGCTGAAACAGCCCGGAGACCTCCTCCTTGCTAAAGTTTGGTATGTGCATTGAGCGTTGGACGTTAAAAGGAGAGCCTCTTTCACTCTCCACGCCAAGCACTGCCCTTACGCCAATGAGGGCCAGACCATGAAGGAGATAGGAGTCTCTGTCAAGGTACATATCCCTGAACTGATTAACCAGGCGATCAATGAGCTGTGGAGGCAAGTTATCAAATTCATCGATGAATAAGATTACCGGACAATCAAAAAGCCCGTTATCCTTGAGAAAAAAATCACTAAAGCCTTCACAATACCTCGGTCTGTCTATCTTGAAAGCTCTTTTCATCAGCCCGGGTATTTTGTCCAGGAATTCTTCAACCGGGCCTCCCTCTGTGAGGCTGACTCCCTGCATTGACATGGTGCCAACAACAAAGCGCTCACTATGTCTGGCCAGTATCTCATCCTTGACCTGTCTCATAAGCCAGGTCTTTCCTGTCTGCCTTGGGGCCCATATTGTAAAGTAATGACCCCCTTTCTTTATGTTGCCAAGCAGGTATCTTGTGCATTCCTCTATCAATTCCGTGCGAGGCACGCAGAAATGTTCTTCACGGTCAACAGGACCATATGAGTAGAAGTGTCTCATGACATTTCCTTGCCGCAAACAGTTTTCACCTCAGAAGAACCTCCTCAACAGTGGTTTCTGCGCCTCGATGGCACCGTGGGGACAGGCCTCGCTGCAACAGTAGCACCGGATACATTTTTCGTAGTCAAAGTGCAGCGACTTGCCGTCGTTTGTGATGGCCTTTGCCGGACAGATGTTGACACACTCGTTGCAGAGCTTGCAGAGCTTCTTTTTGCTTGCCGGCCTTGAGGTGAGGTTTTGTCTGACGAAATTCATGGTTGATGAGGGGATAAACGCCAAGTCGCTTATTTTACGAATGGTACTGGGCATTGCAAAGTCCTTGACCTTTGTGAGTTTGCCATCGACGCTGACTTCCCCGATCATCCCCAGCTTCCTGGCAACCTTATTTGTGGGCAACTCATCCGGCTGCAAATCGAGCATCTGACACACGGCGACATCGATGGCCAGGGCGTCGTTTGCGCCCACCAACACACCCAACTGCCTTGGCCTTCCACCCGTGCCAGGGCCATCGCCCTCCATAGCCAATATGCCATCTATTATATTTATGGATGGCCTCAGCGTCCTGTATATAGAGAGCAGAAGAGCAGCAAACTGGTCACGGTCTTGTCCTATCTTGATGTGCCATTGTGGTTTTCTCCAGCCCACGACACAGCCAAACAGGTTTTTAACCGCAAGGGTCATACCCATCTGTATATGGGTCTTTAGCTTTGGCAGGTTTATTATACAGTCTGCCTCAATCGCCTCACGGGCGAGTTCTGTCTCCTTTACTTGCAGGCCGTCAACTGCTATACCCGGCAGGATGGAGTTGATCTTCACGCTGTCTGTAAACTTGGCAAGCGTCACATCCAGGCCACTGAGCGCATCCACAAGGCCGGTCTCCCTGACAATCCGGCTAAACTTACCAAAGCAGGAGCTGTCCATCACAAGTGGCCGGGCCCCCATCTGCAGGACGTACTCAACGACCGCTCTCACAATCAGCGGATGGGTCGTTATTGCCTGCTCCACGGTGGCAGCCCTCAGGAGATTGGGCTTGATGAGGACCACCTTATTGGCGGTTATGACGCCGGTGTCTAAGGCAACGAGGATATCAAAGACGTCTTTTCTGAGTCTCTCATACTCGTATGAGGACTCTCTGACAATCGCTTTATACATGTAAAAATTATAACATAATTAACGATAAAATGAAATATTGTGTAAATCACGTCGAAACTTACGCAAGATGGGGTCAAGGGCACTGGTGCCCTTGCAGGGGAGGTCTGAGGAGGGGGCGGAGCCGCCCTCCTTCTTTCTTCTCTTCATGTAGCGTCGGTGACCTCGGCGATGGCTTCTTCTATGATCGATAGCATCGTGGCGAGGTTGTCCATGCTGATGGCCAGGGGTGGCATTATCACGACGACGTTGCCTAGGGGGCGGATAAGCACGCCTTTTTGCTTGGCCTTCTCGGCCACCTGCCAACCTATCCTCTGCCCGTATTGACAGCCTGAGTCGTCTGCTACCAACTCAACACCCACCATAAGCCCGACCCCTCGCGCCTGTCCCACGCTGGCAAACCGTTTACCGGCGATGTCCCTTAACCAGCGAGCAAGTAGCTCCACCTTGGGCCTGAGGCCTTCAATCGTGCCCTCGGCCTCAAAGACATCCAGACAGGCGAGGGCACATGCACACCCAAGGGGATTGCCCGTGTAAGAGTGCCCGTGGAAGAAGGCCTTCAGCTCGCTATACTCCCCGGTATAGGCGTCAAATATCCTCTGTGAGGCCACGGTCAGGGCCAGCGGCATGTACCCGCCCGTTATCCCCTTGGACAGACAGATAATATCGGGGACGACCCCCTCGTGTTGGCAGGCGAACATCTCGCCCGTCCTGCCAAACCCCGTTGCTACTTCATCCGCTATCAGCAACGTGTCATACCGGTGACACAGCTCACTGACCCCGCTTAGAAACCCCTTCGGGGCCACTATCATCCCCCCGGCGGCCTGTATCATCGGCTCGATGATCACGGCGGCGATCTCCTGTCTCCGCGCGCTCAATATGGCCTCCATCTCCTTCAGACAGCGCATGTCGCAGTCATCCTGCCTCAGTCCAAGCTCGCAGCGATAACAGTAGGGGGAAGGACTCCTGTGCGTCTTAAAGAGCAATGGGGCGTACAAGGCATGAAAGACGTCGATCCCACCCACGCTGACCGCCCCAAGGGTGTCGCCGTGGTAGGCGTTGTTGAGGCAGATGAAGCTATCCCGCGTCGTGACACCTATATGTCGCCAATAGCCAAAGGCCATCTTTAAGGCCACCTCTACCGCCGTTGAACCGTTGTCCGAGAAGAACACCTTGTTGAGCGAGTCGGGACCTATCTTGAGCGTGTCGCCCAAGAGGGTTACGACCCTGTGGGCCAGCTCGATCGCAGGGACATTGCTGAGTCCCAGGAGCGTGCTGTGGGCCAGTCTGTCTATCTGGGTCTTGAGGCGTTCGTTGATGTGTCTGTGGCCGTGTCCGTGGACGTTGACCCACATCGAGGAGACCCCATCGAGGTACCATCGCCCATAGATGTCCCTTATGAAGCAGTCCCGCGCCTCCTCTATGATAATCGGGGGGGCCTCCATCCACTGCCGCATCTGCGTAAAGGGATGCCACAGGCAGGCCCTGTCAAGATCCTCAAGTCTCTTGTTGCGCGCCAGGATATCCACGATGGAAAATTTATCTATTGCTCAAACACGTCTTTGACGTCTACCTCAAGTCCTTCGATGACCCTGGATTTGACCACACCCTCGCCCTCGGCTATGGAAAAGAGTTCGTATGTGTCACCTTCAATGGTCAGCACTTCAATAGTCTCAAGCTCAGGTATGACTATCCAGTATTCAGGGACTCTGAACTTTTCGTATATTTTTCTCTTGGTAATCGTATCCTTGCCGTGAGAGCCTTTAGATACTATTTCACAGACCATATCGGGCACGCCTCTTATCCAGTCCTGAAAGATGCCCATATTGTCTTTCCTGATAAACAGGAGATCAGGTTGTAGTCTCTGCTGCCCCTCCTTGAGGATGACGTCAAGTGGGGAACAGAAAACCTCCCCTGCCTTGGTCTTTTTTGTGTGTTGATATATAAGGTTTATTATATTAACGACAATCCTCTGATGCCTTCCAAACGGACTAGGTCCCATAACCTCCACCCCATTGATTATTTCTGTCAGGTCAATATCTCTCTCTAATATCTGTGTCGTCATAATGGTATTTTACCACAGGTGAGTGTGGTTTTAGCAACTCAGCCTGACGACCTGGGGCAATCGCATTTGACGTCACACCTTTGCTACCGACAATAATAAAGAAGGGAGAAAAGAAAAAGAAAAGAATGGGGGACTCTGTCCCCTTGCCCCATTAATAGCTCTTTACTGCTTTTCTTCCCACTTGATGTTTTTAGAGCGTAAAAAATCCTGTGCACGCTTATCCCCAAGTTGTGCCGACCTGGTGTAATCAGCAATACCTTTGTCTATATACCTCGATGCAACAGAATATCCCGAACCAACAGACTCGTAATAGTAGGTATAACCACGATAATAGTACGCATCAGCATGTTGCGGGTTTATCTCGATGACCCTGCTGAAGTCAGCGATAGCCTTTTCGTGGTCTTTTCTTTTACGCCAGGCAAGACCGCGATGATAGTACGCCTCAGCAAACCGTGGGTCTATCTCAATGGCCTTGGTGTAGTCAGCGATAGCCATGTCGTAGTCTCCCTTGTTATCCCAATCAACACCTCGATTGAAGTATTCCACGGCATTACCAAGAGGCAGCAGATACTCTTGCGCTACTGGCGATGTAGGCAGCGTTTTATCTAAGACCGTAGCCCATGCCACGATTGCCCATGTCGCCAATCTCTTGTCTGTCCCCTCGTTGTCATGTATTCTCTGGACGAGTCGGGTCAATAGCAGATCGTCAACGCTGTCAACGGCGATTAACTCCCCTGGGATATCGTACCTCATAGCGGTGATTAACAGGTTGACCTCTCTTTTGTGCTGCCCACAAAAATCCATAAGCAGACCCCTTGTCCTGGCTGAGTCCGTGGATATGTCTACACCGAAGCGCTTGAACAGCTCATTTAACGTCTCCACCACTTCTGATTCCTTTGGTGTCATATTATCCATAGGTCTTTACCCTGATCTGTCCCTTATGGTTTACCCTATCTGCCTGCCCTGACTAATATGTAACCTCACCCTCTAAATTCCCAAACCGTATCTTTGTGCCTTTGGCAATCGTAACGTTCTTCCCTGGAGGCACATCCTTTGACTTGCCATCTACCGTAGTGATCATCCACGCATCTGGCGACAGATTCTTTAACCCCCAGATATAAGGGTTCTGGGGATGACGGTTTACCTCCGCCACGGGTGTCGTCAGGTCATACTCAGATGCCTTTGTTATGTCTACCTGATGGGGATATAGCCTCGTATCGTGGTTGAGCATCACGATCTTTTTATCGATCCTGATCCTGTATGGTAAGATAACATCCATCTTACATGACCAGCAAGCAGAAGGCCTCCCTCCTGCCTTTTGTAAGGCGTCTTTGTCATAGAAGTTCTCATTGCCGCAATTAGGGCAGTAAAAGATAGAGTCAATCAGTTGAGACATGGCTAAACGCCACTCGTTCTCACGAACGCGCCCGTTGTTTGGATCCCTTATGCCATCTGTAAATGCCTTTATAAAGAGCCTTTTTAGGAATTCAGGATAAATTGCCCAAAATATCAGTGCATTGTCGTGATAGCCAGGGACAGGACAATTGGAATCGTCATCAGGATCAAAGATAAAAAGCGGTTCAGTACCATAGACCTCCCCTGCAAGGGGGCCAGCCCCCTTGACCCCATAATTCTCAATCCTGATGTTATAGTTCATGTGCTTGCCTCTTCCGATCTGTAGACAATCCCCAGTGTAATGTCGTCGCCGCTGCCTGACTGGGTTGATCGTTCAAGCCAATCTTCGAGTTTTTTTCTACTCCCTCAGGTCCCATACTTTTGATGAGGTTAAGGTAGTCACTGCCAATCTTAAGAAACCCCTCATCCGTGCCATCTGAGTTATCAGCAACGGTAAGGATATCGCCATCGCCAATCTGTAGATACAGGATCACGTCTATACCGACAATGACTGCCAAAAGGGTAGCGCCGTACGCTAATGCTGGGTTGTTGTTTATAGAGGCAAGGTCTTTTGTGTCTCCTTTTTGTTTAACGCCATCGAGTTCTGTCTCGGTAAAGGGATGTTCGTCTCTATCGATTTCGACTCTTTTCAGCCAGTGAGCAGTCAATAACTTGGGGATTCTCTCCTCTACTACAGCGGACCTGGACTTTATAACATCGCTAGTAAGTTCAATCATGTCTTCCTTTACCAGGGCCAATGCAGCCTCAACCGCAAACTTAGCGCCTCTGTCACTGCGAAAACACCTGTGACTACCGTGGCCATCAGATACGGCTAAGACCAACGGCTGGCCGCTGCTATCGCCTTCAGACCAACCTATAGCATCCTGGTTGGGCAAACCTGAGCGCTTGTGTGATGCGCCAGTGACGCTCTTACCAAAGGCCTTGTATAATTTATCAGCCATAGATACCTGCCATTACCACACGTCATTTACGTTTGTAGCGGTGTTGCTTGCCGGTAGCTTAGGTATGCTGACATTTACAGAACCAGTGCCTTGTGGCGTAGATGTTGAAGGTGAAGAGGCAGCCTTCAGTACAGTTGTTGAAACCCACCTATGGGCGTGTTGCTAAATTTCCTCCTGGTAGTTCGGTCATCACTTAACCCCCTCGTTAAAAGTAATAAAATTAAAAAAAATGCCTGCCGAATCTAAGGCATTAATTACGCACGTAGGGCGCCATCTACGGATAGAACCCTATTTACGGCTCTATTGCACTGCCCTATTCTACTGCTTTTTCTCAAACTTAAGGCAGCTCGCCCCCGAGGCCTTGTGTACCTCTATGGAGGGCATAACCCTGCTCTTAAAGTTCATCGCCTTACACCCGTATGGAAAGCTGTTATCCCACGTGATGTAGAACAACTTACACTTGAAGCAATCTATCCTTGCCTGATTATTCGTCATCTCTCACCGGCTATTATACCAAAATCATCGCATCTATAGCTCCATGCTTTTTTTAATAATCCGGGAGGATTGCTTTTAATTCAACCGTACTGCCCTGTTTTATCACTGTGTCAGGCGCAGGCACCTGGTTAGTGACCCTCACACCAGTGCCAGTGACACTGACCTCAAGGCCAAGCGACTCTGCAATTTCCTTTGCCGTTGAGACATCCTGACCAATGAAATTCGGGCAGATAACCGGGGAGACATGGACAGATGGTGGTGGCGGTGGAGTCGGCGGAATGGGCGATGGCGCCGGTGTCGACAATGATGTCTGTGTCGACGATGATGTCGGAGTGGGCGAAGGATATACATACATAACCAACAAACCTATACCAATAACGTTCCAAAAATATTTATTCTTCACAGTAGCCTTTAAACTGTCACGGAAATCCTTATCAGTGAACTTAGCAAACGTAAACAATGCCATACAGAAAAATAATGCAAATATAGCAATAGGCTTAAATTTATCAGGAACTCCTCCTTGTATTTTGTTGAAAAGGTCCCAATAGTCGTTAAGTTTGTGCATGACCGTCTCCTTGTTATTTGATTAAGCGCTCATTGCGCTGCTTTTTACATACTATGTGAACTATATAATCATATGATAACCAAATGATTTATAAAATTCCAGAGAAGTTTACTTCACAGAATTATGAACAAAACTTCACAACTTTACGCACGTGCGTAGGGGGTGGTCAGGATATTGCGAAATAGATTCAGTGATCGCAGGAAGGGGTCAAGGGGTCCGCGACCCCTTGCAGGGGGTTCTAAAGGGGGGCAGCGCCGCCCCTTTCTTTATTTATTTATTTAGGGCACATCAGGTTGGGTGTCCCTGTGTGTGTATTTGATCACGTCAACGTCGGTGACTATGACTATGCCCTCCGTTACCATATCGTCGAGGATCGGTAGCGCCTTGTTTATGTTTTCCTGGGTGTCTACGACGACAATGACGACGGAGAGTTCCCCCTCGGACGTGAACAGTTTCTTCTTATGATACCGGTGATGAGCCCCATAACCCGCCATTGCCTTATACACCGTTGCCCCGGCTATGTCTGACACTATCAATCTCTTGACAATTGCCTCATAGAGTGGTTCACCATGCCATTTATCGTCCTCGCTGATGATTATCTTGAGCATCTTTGCCCTTCCCTGTAGTTTCATATGTCCTGATGCCTCCTTCTTTCCCTCTGACCACGGCTGCCAGCCCTGTATGATAGTTGTATCGCTGACCTCTACAAGGCCGTTTCCCACAACCTGATAGACGTCGGCAAGCGCCCCGTTTATCATCTCCTCGGAGCCGATAGCCTCTACCTTGACAGGCAGATTGGTTGACATCTCCAGTATCTTTGCCGTTAGTATCTCCCTGTTGACCCCAAGGCCCTCAATGGCCCTAAAGACATTGACACATGTAATAGCATGCCTCTGAAATATATCTATCAACACCTCATAGATCGGTCTGTGTCCAAACTTATCAGTTTCATACGTGTAGATGGTAAGTTTTTTGGCGGGATACCTTCCGAGCATAGATTACCTCCTCAATTTTTTAAGTTATCCTTGCGAGCATTTCGCCCACCCTTAACGCTATAAACCCTGCAAACACGCTAAAGACTACGTTGAGCGCCGCAAACAGAAACTGGCCATCCCTGACAAGCGCGCCCGTTTCGTACTCAAAGGTCGAGAAGGTCGTATAGGCGCCCAGGAAACCCACAACGAGGAGAAGCCTCCACTGCGGGTTTACAGCCAATCGCTCCGTAAAGAGCGTCATCAACAGACCGATCAGGAAGCTGCCGCTTACGTTGATGATAAACGTTGCCATCGGAAAGCCCCTGCTCCACCTCTGAATAAACCACACAGCCACGATATAACGGGCAATAGCCCCCAAAAACCCGCCTATACCTACAATCACACAGTTCATCATACTGTAAAGCTACTTGAAATATTATACACCTATTTGTTACTATTTTGTAAATGACAATTTATATGGAAAACAAAACTCTTACCGCGTATAGGGGATTGGATTCGCTCTCTACGGTTGAATTGATCGACTCCGTTGCCTACGGTCGCTGGGCAGGGACGATATGGATGGGTGTTAGCAAGCAAGGACATAGATGATGAGGCGCGATAAAACGTTCGTTAAGGAGCCGGCTGTAAGGGTTAAGGAGGCAGGATGTTATTTAGCAAGTTTTTGGGATTGTTTTCCAATGATCTGGCAATAGATCTCGGGACGGCAAATACTTTAGTGTATGCAAAGGGCAAAGGTATTGTCTGTGACGAACCCTCGGTGGTGGTCATGAGGCAGGACAACAAGAAGGTGGTGGCAGTGGGTGCGGAGGCCAAGAAGATGCTCGGTAAGACCCCTGCTAACATTATTACGATCAGACCAATGAAGGATGGCGTCATAGCGGACTTTAATGCCGCAGGTGAGATGCTCAAGTACTTTATAAAGAAGGCCCATAACAGGAAGAGTTTTGTCTCCCCGCGGGTCATAATAGGGGTGCCATCCACCATCACGCTTGTGGAGCAGCGGGCGGTGAAGGAGGCAGCCGAGGCCTCGGGGGCACGGGAGGTCTACCTGATAGCCGAGACGATGGCAGCAGCGGTGGGCGTGGGGCTTCCAATAGACGAACCCTATGGCAACATGATAGTGGACATCGGTGGGGGCACTACCGATGTGGCCGTTATCTCGATGGATGGCATCGTCTACAGTAAGACGGTCAAGGTCGGTGGCGATAAGATGGACGAAAGGATTATCGTATACGTCAAGGAGAGATATAACTTCATGATAGGTGACAGGACGGCCGAACAGATAAAGATAGAGATCGGTTCAGCCTACAAGATAAACGGCGAGGAAAGCACTATAGATGTCAATGGCAGGGACCTCATATCGGGTATCCCCAAGACAGTCACTATCAGGGAAAACGAGATAAGAGAGACATTGAGCGAGACTGTAAACATAATAATCAGCACAATAAAGGTGGCCCTTGAAAACACCCCGCCTGAGCTGGCATCTGACATCGTGGACAACGGGATCGTGCTTGCCGGCGGTGGCGCCCTCCTGCGGGGGCTTGACTCTCTGATCATCAAGGAGACCGGTCTGCCGGTCATCGTGCCGGAATCCCCACTGACGGCAGTTGTCATGGGTGTTGGCAAGATGCTGGAGGACATATCGCTGCTTAGAAGAGTTGCCGTTACCTGATGGTAAAAAAAAAGTCGCCTTACTGTTCTTGTACATATTCTTTATTACGGTACTGATGTCGTATCAGAGTATCAGAGGGCCTATCAAGCCGATCTTTTATCTAAGATACCCTGTTCAATACCTTAACGAGGCAATATACAACATCATAGAAGCGGTTAAAGCCCCGTTTGTTTCGATGATAATGGTGAAACAGGAAAATATACGATTAAAACAGGAACTACAACAGTTGCTGCTCAGAGAGGAGGCATTTCATGAGCAGGAGCAGGAAAATAAGAGGCTGCGGCAGTTGCTTGACCTCAAGGACGTTACCCCCGGTTATGTCACCACAGCCCGGGTGATTGGTAAAAACCCCAGCACCTGGTCACAAACAATGATCATTAACAAGGGCGATCTGGATGGTATAAGAAAAAACATGGCCGTCAGGTCATCAAGGTGTCTCATTGGCAAGGTGATACTCGTTGATAAACACTACGCCACTGTTTTATTAATAACGGACATACATTCGTCGGTGGCGGTGGAGGTACAATCAAGCCGTCTGGAGGGTGTTGTATCGGGGTCGGGACAGAGCCTGTGTACCTTAAAATACATCCCCCAAGACGAGATTGTAAGAGAGGGAGAGGTCTTGATCACCTCCGGCTATGACAGCCTCTACCCCCCAGGCATCCCGGTGGGCAAGGTAAGTTCCGTGGAGAGGAGCCAGACGGAGCTGTTTCTCAACATTGAGGTCACGCTCTGTGCCGCCCCCTTTAAGATTGACGAGGTAATGGTCGTTGACAGGACAGACAGTGCAAGTACAAGCCCTTAAGGACAAGGCCTTGTGGCTGTTCATTGTGATGTGTGCAATGGTCCTTGATGCCCAGTATTTTCTTGAGTACCGGTTTAACTTTACAATCCTTGTAGTGTTTTATCTCGGGGTTAAGTGGGACATATCAAGGGCCTTTGTCTGGGCCTTTGTTATAGGGCTGGTACTGGATAGCATGTCGATGAGATTGATAGGCCCCAATATCCTTTCAAAGGTAACGGTTATCTTCCTGACGTATTTCTTTAAGACAGGGATATTCAACCTTGCCTCGTTGTTAAGCGCTATCCTGTGTTTTGCCTTTACGGCAATAGACGCAGTGACAGTGTACACCTCCCTGTCACTGTTTGACGTCAGACCAACACAGCCTGCCATAGCCTTCAATCTGATATCGTTTCAGGCCATTACTAACAGTATTATGGCATACTTCCTGTTTGACAAGGAAGATTAGGTAAACATGGACATAAATATATTTATTAGGACTGGGAATTATGGGGTCAAGGGCACTGGTGCCCTTGCAGGGGGGTCTGAGGGGGGGCGGAGCCGCCCCCTTCTTTCCCTTTTCTTTTATATAATAGTTATGGGCAGGTACTTATAATGCAGGTAAACAGGCGTTATTTTGTCAGGTTTGCCAATACGGTGATGTATATCCTGATAGGGGTTTTTATATTACTGGTTCTGAGGCTGTACTACATGCAGATACTCAAGGGTAGCGAGTACAGGGACGCGGCTGACTCTAACAGGGTGCGTGTGGTGATGCTGCCTGCCCCGCGTGGAACCATCTATGATCGTAACGGTGTTGCCCTTGTAACAAACAAGCCGTACTTCTATGCCTCTGTAATGCCAGGGACAAAGGGCCTGGACATCAAGGCCCTTGCCGCCTTGTTAGGCAGCGACGAGGCAAAGCTACAACAGAGGCTTAAGAGGGAAGAGAAGGCTATCTTTAACACCACAGTGCTCAAGGAGGGACTTAGCTTTCGGGACGTCCAACGCATAGAGGCCAGGAGGTCAGATTTTCCAGGGCTGATCATCGAGACCAGCCTGACGCGAAACTACGTCTACAAAGGTGTTGGCTCACATATAATTGGTTATCTGGGTAAGCCCACCAGGGCTCAGTTGCAGGATGACTACAGCGAGGATATCACCCCCGATACATTTGTGGGTCAATGGGGGGTGGAGATGCTCTATGATAAAAAACTACACGGGATACCCGGTAAACAGATAATAGAGGTTGACGCACTCGGCAGACAACTGAAGGTTATAGAGTACATCAAGCCGGAGATGGGAAGCGCCATTACTCTGAGCATTGACGTAGAACTACAAAGTATCGCCGAGGAGTTGTTCAAGGGCAAGACTGGCGCGCTAGTGGCTATAGCGCCAAAAACTGGTGAGGTGCTGGCCCTCGTCAGTCTGCCCTCATTTGATCCAAATGATTTTGTCATGGGCATAGATTCCGATAAGTGGGCGCTCCTGAATAAGGACAAGCAAAACCCCCTGCTCAACAGGGCGATGCAGAGCGCCTATCCGCCAGGGTCGATATTTAAGCCGCTGGTGGCTATAGCGGGCCTCCAGGAGGGGACCTTATCAACCGAGTCTGACGTCTTCTGCAACGGGGCGCTGGAGTATGGCAGTTGGTCATTTGGCTGCTGGAAGCGGCATGGGCACGTAGCGCTTCACAGGGCGCTGGTGGAGTCCTGCGACCTGTACTTCTACGATGCAGGCAGGCATCTTGGGATAGACCGGATGGCGCAATATGCCAAGCGCTTTGGACTGGCCCAGAGGACCAACCTGGGCATTGCCGGCTCCCTCGAAAGGGAGGGCACAATGCCGTCGGTTGCATGGAAGAAGAAGCAGTTTGGCAAGCCCTGGTTCCTGGGTGAGACGTTTGTCTCCGCCATAGGGCAGGGGTTTGTCGCCATAACGCCAATTCAGGCGGCAGTTATGGCCTCTACGATAGCCAACAACGGTGTAAAATACCCCATTGTGATCCTCAAGGGCAATGAGCCCCCTGTTGCCAAAACAAGGCTTGACATAAAACCGGAGTACTTTGCCGAGGTCAAACGTGGCCTTTATGGTGTCGTAAATGAGCCTGGCGGCACCGGCTCTGCTGCCAGGAGCTCACTGGTGGAGATAGCCGGAAAGACCGGTACAGCCCAGGTTGTAAAAGGCAGGATAAAGACCGAGCGGCTCAAGGAAGAACTCAGGGACCACGCCTGGTTTATAGCATTTGCCCCCTACGAGGACCCCACCATAGCGTTGGCCGTCATCGTTGAACATGGCGGACACGGCGGCAGTGCGGCAGCGCCCATTGCCAAGGGTGTCATAGAGACCTATATAAAGAAAAGCGGCGATAAATCATCGTTATAATCACCCAGCCAAAGGACTTATTCTCCAATGCCTCTGCCAAGGATTAACAGACAATACCTCAAGCTCTTTGACTGGTACACACTGTTGTTGCTACTGGTCATCAGCCTTACCGGGGTGTTGACCGTGTACAGCGCTACGAGGCCGATACTATCCTCCCTGCAGCCCAATTATTACATCAAGCAGCTCTTGTGGATTGTGATAGGGATGGTGTGTGTCTTTGCCATGGTCTTGTATGATTATTTGTGGTTAAAGAACTTTGCCTACGTCCTGTACATCGTGGGGATCGTCATGCTGATACTTGTATTAATTGTGGGCAGGAGTGGATTAGGCGCCCAGCGGTGGTTTGATCTGGGGTTGTTTAGTTTTCAACCCTCGGAGTTGTTCAGGGTAATCCTCATTATCGCAATAGCTAAGTACCTGAGCTCGATCAAGGGACAGCTTACAAAGTGGACATTCATCTCATCGGCGATCATCTTTGGCCTTGTTCCTTTTATACTGATAATAAAGCAGCCTCATCTGGGGACTGGTCTGATCCTGTTGATGACGTACTTTTTCATGGCATTGTCCAAGAAGATAGAGAGGCGAATACTTACCACCATGCTTGTCATTGTGGTGTTGTTGGGCCCGTTATTGGGTAAGCCAATATGGAAAAACCTCAAGGATTATCAGAAGAACAGGATAGTGGCCTTCATCGACCCCTCAAGGGACCCCAGGGGGATTGGGTATCAGATAGAGCAATCCAAGATCACCATAGGCTCTGGTATGATCGTTGGCCGCGGCTATCTGAAGGGGACCCAGGGACCATTGAAGTTTCTGCCCGAAAAGCACACGGACTTCATCTTTTCGGTCTTTGCCGAGGAGTGGGGGTTTGTCGGTAGCGTGGTGATATTTTCACTCTACCTGTTGTTGTTCCTGCGGGGGGTTGACACCGCCCTTAAGGCAAAGGACGACTTTGCAGGCTACGTGGCCATTGGGATCACCTTCATGTTGTTTCTGTACTTCCTGATCAACATCGGAATGGTCATCGGTGTGATGCCGGTAGTGGGGGTACCCATACCGCTTATGAGCTATGGGGGTACCTCTATAATAACAAATTTCCTGGCAGTTGGGATATTAATAAATATTCGCATGAGGAGACTGGTACTACTTTGAAATATATGCTATAATAAAAGCTGTAACGGCGGTGTAGCTCAGTCGGTCAGAGCATGCGGCTCATATCCGCAGTGTCCGGGGTTCAAATCCCTGCACCGCCACGTTTTATGCCTTAAACCCGCCTAAATCAAGGCTCTTCCCGCCAGCCAACCACCAGAATCTTCGGTGGGCCACAAACTGGTCCACATTTGGCGAGACCGATACGGCTGACACCCCCTCCAAAAACCCTCTTCGGTGCCCCCAATGAAGAACCTCACCTCCTACAAGGGCTGCTACTACCTACGAGTAAGGGTGCCTTTACGGCTACAAAAATATATAAGGCGTAAATTCCTGAGAAAATCTCTTGGTACCAAGGATATAAAGACTGCTAAGATAGCATGTAAGGCATTGACAGCAAAAATAGAAGAACTGTTTACCTTTACAAAGATTATGAATGATAAACAGATAAAAGCAATGGTAAAGGAGTTTTTTAATAACTTCCTTGATAGGTCTGAGGCTTATACTAGTCAGCACGGAAAGATATCACCTAATGCAGTAAAGCTGCTCGCAGATTTTAATGGATATTTTGCTGAACAAATTAAAAGCTATCTAGCCACAAACCAAGTAGAAAGAATAAATGGTTTTGTAGATATGTATTTAGAGGAGAAGGGGATTTATCTGCGAAGCGATTCTCCTGAATATAAACGACTTGCTCGTGAGTTTGCTAAGGCACTTGTGGAGATATATAAGGTCGAAAAAGAACGTGCGGTGGGAAATTACAATAACGAGTATGATAACTTCTTCGAGGAACTAATAAAAAGAGAAGACGAAGATGACCCCACTGTAGTAATCATCAACACCGATATCAAGTCCTTGGGAAAAAGAGAGTCAACAAGGACAGAAGTACCTGATAAAGTAATTCCTCCTTGTAAACTCCTTAACGAAGTAATCGAAGAATTTAAGGCAGAGAAGAATGCCTCAAAAGCCTGGAATGATAAAAATGCTTACGAGCTAAACTTATTTTACGCAAACCTACCAGAAATAATAGGAAATAAGGCTGTGAAGGATTATACTAAGTCTGATTTTACTAGTTATTCTAACTTACTCCATAAGTTTCCAAAAAATGTAACGAAAATGCCTGAATATAGAGGCAAAAGCATGACAGAGATTGTGAAGATGATTAAAGATGGTAAAATTGGAGATAAAGAAACCATAAGCACCAAAACAATAAATAAGTATCTTGTACAGGTAAATATGCTGTTTGAGTTTGCCAAGAGGCAGGGATACATAAGCATAAACTTTTGCGATGGCTTGTCTGTCAAAGATAGGAGGAAAGACAATGAACAACGGGAAACCTATGACGAGAAGGATTTAGAAACTCTTTTTAACTCCCCAGTCTATAGCACAAGAGAGAATGTAGCTATATATCCTGAGAGGTGGTGGATACCTCTTATAGCCTTATATTCCGGGATGAGATTGTCTGAGATTGCTCAACTGCATAAGGAAGATATAGTAGAGGTTGATGGCATCAAATGTTTTGATATAAACAATAAAGGCGATAAAAGTGTTAAAACAAAGGACAGCAGTAGAATTGTACCTATTTCACCTGTTATATTAGAGTTGGGGTTTATACAATTTGTAAATACTGTCGATCATAAGCAGGTCTTCAAGAACCTAAAGAAAGCAAGAGATGGCTACGGGCACACATTTACAGCATGGTATGATAGGTATAATAGACGGTATGTTACAGACAATAAAAAGCGGGTGTTTCACTCGTTCCGGCATACATTTATAGATAACCTAAAGCAGCAGCAGGTGGATAAGAATGTCATGGCTGAAATCGTAGGTCATTCCAATAATTCGATTACGCTAGGAAGGTATGGAAAAGATTATAATGTGAGGATAAAATATGAGGCTATAAAAAAGGTAAAGTATAATGTAGTGTTACCGGCAAGTCCTTTTGTGGATTAGTTGTGATTGAGGGTGTGTGGTGTTATTTTAGTCTTGGTCCTCCACCCATAAAAGAGATAAAAGGTTCAGAACCCATATATGTACGCTCACCAAAATGGAGAATGGCAAGGTAATGTAGTATCTAAAAGGTTATAGTATGAGTTTTTAAAAGTATAGTTAGTCAAAATGATGTTTATAGTTAGCTTTGGTACGTTAAACATAATGCTAACTACGTATATTCTTGTCATGCAACCGATGTCTACCACTCTACTAAAAATTGCTACGCGGCTAAACAGAACCATAAATGCATTCCTACCAACAGGTTGGCTGGATAACAGTAGTAAGCCTTGTTTGAACCTACCGTATTAGTATTTCTTTTTTTTTTACAGCACTAGTAGTATAACCTCTCAACTTCAGCTACAAATGAGAGGAAGTATAAAAAGGTGACGATACGACTGATTGGTTTAAAGTCAAGAATCTCTAGAAATATTACTTGCCAAAATAGGGGAGAGCATGGTTCACATAGTTACTGGTCTTTTAAATCTTCAATCTGTTTAAAAAGCTTCTTAGCTACTCCACAAAGCGGATATTTATATTTTGCTATGACAGCGACAATAGTGTTGGTCTACCGAATTTTTCCTAAAAATAAGAGGTGCTGTAGTATGGGTCAACCCCTGATAGGCTCTTGTAGCCCATCCTACGAGGTCGTTTTTTTTATGACAGTAGTAAAAAGACATGTTGACCTCTCAAATGCTACACCCGGAATGTTAAGGGGGTGGCGTAGCAATGGACATAAAATGTCCGTACTTGTACTTACGGCCTCTTAAAATATATCAGCAGCTCATCGATTGTAGTAGAGCTCTTTAGCAATTTTTTAAATTCATCTAATTTTTCTATAGTTTTAAGTTTTTTAACACTCTCCATTAACTCCATTCCTTTATCTCCATACTTGATCTCAAGGATATCTTCTATTCCTTCTATAAGCCCTTCAGTCTTACCTTCCACAAGCCCCTCAGTTTTACCCTCTATCCTACCTTCTACAATCCCTTCAGTCTTACCTTTAATAAGTGCTTTTTCAACAGCTATATTAACCTGATATTCAATTATCCCCTTATATGTCTGCAAATCTACAAGCCAATCGTTATATATATCAACATCTTCCTTACTCCATGTACTTGTATTTGCTATTTCATAAGCTTCTTTTATCTCAACAAAGTCAGCAGACTTTGGCACCATTTGTAGAGATGGAGCATTCTTTATAAAATATGTCCATTTGTCTACTACACTCTCTACATCATCCTCTTTTTTATTGAATTTAGGTAACTCTATAAAATTAAACTCAAAGTCTTTTAAATCTTGATTAAGTGTGGCAGTATTTAAAATTAAATGCCTTGTCAGATAATTATTGCCTTCAAACATTTCAAAATCTACTATACCTATAAATATAACCTGATTTAACTTCGGATAATCATCTCCTTTTAGCAATTGATTAACATATGCTTTGCTTGTATAATAAAGGACTCTCTTTTCAAAACCTGTTTGCCTTTGTATCTGTATCTCAATTATAAATATTATACCTCTTCTGTCTACTGCCCTTATATCTACGACAGTGTGTTTCAATTCATCTACCTTTGGTGCTTGATCGGAACTAAGGATGACTATATCCTCGATCTCTTTATTACCATTGAGGTCTAATACGGAATTTAAAAAGGATATAAGTATAGCTTTCTTGTTCTCATTGCCGAATATCCTCTTAAATGCTATGTCGCTTTTTACATCAGCAAATCTCATAGTCTTATTTTAACATACCTTTAAATATTTTTGTAGATAAATTAAGAGGTGGTAGCTTTCTGTATGCTTGTCATGTTATGATAACACCATGAACAATACAGAACAATTTGATAAGATAAAGATTGGCAGTATACATGATATTAGCATTAAATGTCTGACAGTTAGAGACGATTACAAGTGTCTGGTCACTAGACCAACTCCAAATGAGTTTAAAATCCTAAAGGAAGATATAGATGTAAATGGTATCAAAATGCCATTGATACTTAACAAAAAATCAGAATTAATCGATGGATATACCAGATATGACATAGCCATACAATTAGAAAAGACAGAAGTACCTGCTGTTGTATATGACTTTAAAAGTGAGGCTGAGGAACAGGAGTTTATTATTCAGGTAAACCTTAATCGTAGGCATCTTAACTCTGCTCAGAAAGGAGAGATTGCTATGACGTTATTGGCTATAGAGAAAGAAAAGGCTAAACAAGGAAAGATTGAGGCATTGCGACACAGAAGCTTATATAAAAATAGTAATATTGATGAAAGTGACCTGGACAGTAATAGATGGTTCACCAATGGTGAACCATCTAACTTGGTAGATGCAAATAGCAACAAGTCTATCGTTAAAGTAGCCAAAGTAACATCTATAGGTAAAAACACCTTAGCAAGAGTGCAAAAGATAAAGGAAGTAGCAGAAACAAGCGAAGAGGTAGCCTTGGAATGGAATAAAGCATTGTCTGGACAATGTGGCGTAAACCAAGTATATAAAATGGTTAGAGATATGGATAATACAGAGAAAAAGAAGCAGGACATAGAGAAAATAAAGAACAACGGTAGTACTACTAGATTTCATCATGGTGACTTCAGAAGCCTTATGAGAGAAGATGTTACTGAGGGGTCTGTAGATTTAATACTAACTGATCCACCATACAGTAAAGATGATCTTCACTTGTGGAATGGATTAGGAGTAGAGAGTTATAGATATCTGAAGGAAGGGGGCTTCCTTATCGCATATACAGGACGCCACTATTTACCGCAGGTAATGAGTTCTCTATCAAATGCAGGTCTTGAATATTATTGGGTTTTTACACTCTTGCATCGAGGTCCCTTCTATCGTGCTTGGGACAAGCACTTAATTAGTAAGTCGAAGCTAATTTTAGTGTACTATAAAAAACCGTTTCGTAAGCCTGATACAATGCCATCTGATATTGTCTATGATGCCACAGACGAGGTTGTCGAGGATGCATTAGACGGTGTAATCTGTGACGAAGGAGCAGACAAATCTCTGCATGTCATGGGACAAAATTCATATCCTTTCAAATATCTGCTCGAAAAATTTACAAAGGTAGGAGATTTAGTTGTGGATCCCTTCCTCGGCGGCGGAACTACGATGTTTGCCTGTATGGAGCTTGGAAGAAATTTTGTAGGTTATGAGGTGGATGAGAAGGCTTATAGGAATCTTGAATGGTTTATGGGTTTGTATGATGCAGATAAAAGTTCCTGCACCGATACCGAAATTAAAGATGGTGATAATACCAAATAAAGATAAAAAGTAAACATGGCTCAAGGCATACTACATGGGCAAAAGAAGATGTCGGATATATTCCAACCAACGAGAACTTACTTTTTTATTATCTGAAGAAAAGGTATGTCCGTCATTAGTTACGGTCGAAAAAATGACAAAAATCTCAAAAGGTATTTTTGATCCAATGGAGATATTTTCAGGAAATATCTAAATTGCTTTTTTGTTAAATCGAGATCAAAAAAAAATTAAAAATATTACCTATCTATTTTACTCAGTTGATGTAGAACAGCACTGTCAGAAGATATGGTTATCTTGTCATTAGGGCATTTATCTGCAACACTATCAGGGATAAAGATATATGGGTCTGGTCCTAATGCAATTACCACAGTGTGTAAGGTTGCGGCTGTTGACAAGGTATATATCTACTCCATTCAGAAGATATGATTATCTTGTCACTATCTCATACCAAGTTGCGTTCAGAAGATGAGATATCAATCTGCTTAGAACTTGGTGGCTAAACAATCTTAAATGAGCAGATTTTTATACCGTTTGATTGCAACTTGGTATCATTTAGCTGCAACACTATCAGGTAACAAGAATATGGTCTGGTCCTAATGCAATTACCACAGGGTGTAAGGTTGCGGCTGCTGACAATGTATAGATCTACTCCATTATGTAGATTGTTCTCTAAAAATAATAGGTACTTTTATATGCCTTCGCCTCTGAAAATCTCTTGCAGGCAATCCTACGAGGTCGTTTGTTTCTATGGCAGTAGTAAAAAGATATGTTGACCTTTAAAACGCTACACACAGGGATGTTCAGATGGATTAACCTCCTTATTTTTAAGGCGGCTCTTTACCATACCGAATGGCAGAGCAGAAATAGCTTATATGGTAGACAATACGCTGTACCTGATTTATTTGAGTTACAAGATAAGAGGTTTTGCTCAATTTTGAGCGGAACGATACAGTCGTCCCCCAAAGCTTAGTGAACGCAAAATTGCGTTGAGCGATCTGCGTTGCTGACGGCGTGATTTTGCGCCATCAGATTTACACGCATAATATCATAGACCATAGTGGCGTTATGCTGTACCTGATTTATTTGAGATACAGGATAAATCTTATAATGACGATAGTAAAATTTATTGAGGAAAGATATACAACAGGGTTTCCATGATACCGCAATAATTGATTTTTCAGAAGAATTTGAATGAGCTTGATTTTAAGCTTATTAAATATTTGAGTATCAATACTACAATGGATAAAGATATACAGTTCTTCTATCCTTCAGGTGATAACTTTAAAAGCCGTGCCACCATAATTGAAAAATGCTGTTATAAAATAATATAGCACATCGCTCTCAATAAGTTCGCTACTATTAATATCCTTTCATATGAAGGTAGTAACGGAAAAAATTGCAAAATTGCAAAAATGTCTGGTGATGGTGTTACGATGCAGACAGCACTTATTAAAAGATACTAATCCACAATCAGACACGGTAGTAGTTACCACCTACTATAAAGAATGCCAAGGACACACAGTCTCTCCACTTCTGATGTATGAGCGATGTAGATGATAGGTGAGGCTTCAAGTAACCAATGAAACAGAAACTATAGTTCCGGTCAAAAATGCTCGAAACCCTTCCGAAGTAGAACGGGGCTTTAACCATACAACGTCCGTTAAAGGTTGTACTGTATGCCACAGCCCAATATTGTTTTTAAAAATAAGATAGCACATCGCTCTCAATAAGTCATCTACTATTAATTCCTTCATATCGCGGCCCCTTTGCGGAGGATTTTATAGCAGGTTTCTATTCAATTAAATACAAAATATGTGGCACTTTTAGGTGGTCAAGGTAACTGGTCCCATTCCAGGGGAGATCTAATACCAAGTTGCGTTCAGAAGATGAGATATCAATCTGCTTAGAACTTGATGGCTAAACAATCTTAAATGAGCAGATTTTTATACCGTTTGATTGCAACTTGGTATAAGGAGGGGGCGGAGACCACTCCTTTTTTTGTATTGCACCAGATCGAAAAACGCGCAATACATCCCTGCGATGTATAACAGTGGTTAAATCCTTTTCGCCGAATTTGGCGTAAAGGGATGCTATTATGAAATAACCTAACACATCACTCTAAAGGCGCTCATTTTAGTTTGACAATGTCATATTTCATACCATACCACATCTGGAGGTACAATTGTC
>JADFXD010000037.1:0-23954 GCA_015233725.1 Nitrospirota bacterium
GACCCCATAAAAGTGATACGTATTTTGTATTTAATCCAATCGAAATCTGCTATAACGTTAAATTATTAAATTGTATAGTGGTAAGAGCTGGTTTTAGAAATGCCAGAGCACATACTACAAAAGTAAGCTGTTTAGCACATGGTATCTTCATTTGCGTCTCCTTAATTTTTTATCTTGACAATCCTATCAATTTATTGTACTCTAACCCAAGTATATTGGTCAAGCAAGGGGTATGCCATTGCTAAAGTTTATTTTTCGAAAACTCGAGGATATATTAATTATGAGCAGGTACTTATAAATCAATGACTAAGACAGAAAGGACTATATTATGAGATTAAATGAAATAAGAACCCCGGCGAGTATTAAACACCTCTGCATCGAGGAGCTTAAGGAGTTGGCACAGGAGATGAGAGAGGTAATAATCAAGCGGGTGTCCTTAAACGGTGGGCACCTTGCCTCAAACCTCGGGGTTATCGAGTTGACCCTGGCGCTGCATTATGTGTTCAACTCCCCGGTAGACAAGATCATCTGGGACGTTGGGCATCAGAGCTATCCACACAAGATATTGACAGGCAGGCTTGAGAGGTTTCCCACGCTGCGGCAGTACGGTGGTCTCTCCGGGTTTCCCAAGAGAGACGAAAGCCCACATGACCCCTATGGAACAGGCCACAGTTCGACCTCTATTTCGGCTGCCCTTGGGATTGCGGAGGGCAGAGATCGCCTGGGTAGGGTCTTTAAGGTTATAGCGGTCATTGGCGATGGCGCTATGACGGCTGGGTTGGCCTTTGAAGGCCTCAATCATGCCGGACACCTTAAAAAAGACCTCATCGTAGTGCTCAATGACAATGAGATGTCTATATCAAAAAACGTGGGCGCCCTCTCATCTTATCTGACCAGGATAATGACTTGCAACATCTACAAGAAATTAAAGAAGGAGACAAAAAACTTCATTGAATTCATCCCCAAGGTTGGAGGACACGTCTCACGGATTGCACAGAAGACGGAGGACACGCTTAAGTACTTTATACTACCTGGGATGCTCTTTGAAGAACTTGGCTTTACATACATCGGTCCAATAGATGGCCACGATATAGGAAAACTGATAGATGCCTTTGAGTGTATCCAGGACGCTACAGGTCCAACGTTGGTGCATATAATCACAAGGAAGGGTAAGGGATATGAGTTCTCCGAGCGTTATCCTTGCACCTTTCATGGCATTGGCCCCTTTGAGCCTGACACCGGAGAGTCCAAGAAATGCCAGTCAACCCCTTCTTTCAGCTCACTCTTTGGGCAAGCCATGGTGGAGCTGGCCGAGCGAGACCCCAGGGTTATCGCAATAACGGCAGCCATGACCGAGGGAACGGGTCTACAGGCCTTTGCCAAGCGCTTCCCTGAGAGGTTTTACGACGTTGGCATAGCCGAACCTCATGCCGTGACCTTTGCCGCGGGGTTGTCGGTGCAGGGCCTTAGACCCGTTGTGGCCGTGTACTCAACTTTTCTTCAAAGGGCATATGATGAGATTATACATGACGTGTGTCTACAGAGACTACCGGTGATATTTGCGATAGACAGGTCAGGTATAGTGGGCGAGGATGGTCCAACTCACCAGGGATTATTTGATATCTCCTACCTAAGACATATACCAAATTTGATCATAATGGCGCCCAAAAACGGGTTTGAATTAAAAGAGATGCTCAAACTCGCCATAAATCATGGTCTGCCATCGGTTATAAGATTTTCCAGGGATAGTGTATGTCAAGAGATGGAGGAGTTATGCTCACCTGTGCAGTATGGCAAGGCCGAGGTAATTATGCAAGGCAAGGACATAGCCTTTCTGGCAATCGGTCAATGCGTGTTAAACGCCTATATGGCAGCAAAGACTCTCAGAGCAGAGGGCATTGAGGCAGAGGTTGTAAACATGAGATTTATAAAGCCCCTCGATACAGAGAGCATCCTGCACCTGGTTAAACGTATAAAGCGTATAATAACAATAGAAGAAAACGTAATCGCTGGAGGATTTGGCAGCGCCGTCCTGGAATACTTAAATTCAGCAGGTATAACAGACGTGACCATTAAAACAGTAGGCATCCCTGACGTATTTGTAGAGCACGGCAGACAGGACATCCTGCGCCACATCTACGAACTCGACCCCGATGGAATATGTAAGGCCACAACCACGCTGTTAAAGAGCGTTTAGATCGTATCAATACAAAAAGAAGAAGGAGGGCCGCCTGGCCGCCCCCTCCTCAGTACCTCCCTGCGAACAACATCCAGGCAAAGCAGGAACCCTTACGGCATATCCCTTATCGGTTCTTAAAAGAGAGACCTTGTATCGCATATTAAAACCCTCCTATAACACATCCATACTCGCAACACAATATAATAATAATAGAACATAAATCCCTACCAAAACTATATTTCAAGACGTATACTTGAATCATTGCAGGTAAATGAGTTATGATTATTAGAGAGGGAATGAGTATCAGGATTGACAATTACGGGGTCAAGGGCACTGGTGCCCTTGCAGGGGGTTCTAAAGGGGGGCGGAGCCGCCCCTTTCTTCTCTTCTGTGTAGAGGATGATTAGACAGACGTGCTAGTATCCTTTGAGGGCATAGATGGCTGCGGGAAGTCTACGCAGGTACGCGCTGTATCGCAGAGATTAACGCAACGTGGCTATGAGTGCGTGACCACCTTTGAGCCTGGCTCTACACGGATAGGCGCGCGCATCAGGGATATGCTCCTGGATAAGCAATTTGACAATATGGCGCCGCTGACGGAGCTCCTGCTGTTTAACGCCCAGAGGGTTCAACACATCGAGGAGATTATCAGACCCGCCCTGGAAAGAAAAAAAATCGTGCTGGTTGACAGGTTTACGGACTCGACCATTGCCTATCAGGGCTATGGCAGAGGGGGCGATCTGTCCCTCATAGAGACCCTCCAGCGGCTTACAACTGGTAGCGTTGCGCCCGATATAACCTTCCTGCTGGATATTGATGCCGCAGAGGGGTTTAGAAGAAACGCCGCTACCAATACAATAGACAGGATAGAATCAGAGGGCTTGCAGTTCTACGAGATGGTCAGACGTGGATATCTCGACATTGCCACAAGGGAGCCTCAGAGGTTTGTCACACTGCAATCATCGAGGCCCGTAGAGGAACTTACGGAGGCCATTACGGGGGTGATCGTAGAGAGGCTTGAGCGATGTCCCTAGCCGCTATACTTGGCCACGAGCGTGCGGTGAGGGTCTTGCGGGGGATGGTGAGGCTGGACAGGATAGCCTCGGCCTATCTCTTTAGCGGCCCGGCCCAGACGGGAAAAAAGCTGGCTGCCCTCTCCTTTGCCAAGGCCGTAAACTGCATGGACGATTCTCCATCAAGGGACGACTCCTGCGACCGCTGCCTCTCCTGCCACAAGGTCGATGCCCTGACTCACCCCGATATGAGGATCATAACAGCAGAGGAGGGCATGATCAAGATCGAACAGATCAGGGAGATCGAGGACTTCCTATCCCTGACGCCAATAGAGTGGAGGGCGAAGGTCTTGATCGTGGACGACGCTGACAGGCTCAACCTGGCAGCGGCCAACGCCTTCTTAAAGACCCTTGAGGAACCTCCCGCTGGCAGCGTAATAATCCTGTTAAGCGCATTTGAGGAGAGCCTTCTGGATACGATCCGCTCGCGGTGCGTGATTATCAATTTTACCCCACTTTCCCTTAAGGCAGGCCGGGCTGTGCTTAGGTCGCTGGGGAGGGATATCGGGGATGCCCACCTGAGGCTGTCAATGGGCAGCATCGGGCCAATGCTCTCCGATGAGGTTGTCTCAAGGCGCAACAGGGACTTCGCTATCTTTGAGGGCCTCATATCCGGGCAGAAGTTGACACAGTGGAAGGAAAAAGAAGAGATGGGGCAGTGGTTTGAGTCGGCCCTGGTCTTTCTGAGGGACATGCTGTGCCTGAAGACCGCTCCAGAGGCCGTATTTTTGATCAACAGCGACAAGAAACGCCAGTTGAGCGACCTAAGCAAGACCATTGACGCCAAGACCCTTGTGGAGGTCTACGAAAAGATATCGGGGCTTATGAATTACTTTATCTTTAATATTAACAGGTCAATTGTCATAAATTACATACAGGCGATGTTGGAAAGCTCCTTTACACAACACCCATCAGGTGCAAAGAAGAATAGGGGTTAGGCATAATGGTGCCACAGGAGCAGAGGAGCTTGACACAACGAAAGTAAGGGGTCAAAAGGATTACGGGTGGGATAAATATTTTGAAAAAGGTTAGAGTATGCCAGATATAGTAGGGATAAGATTTAAGAGATGCGGCAAGATTTACCATTTCGAGGTTGGCAAGACCGATAGCTTGCGTATCAAGAGGGGCAACACCGTTATAGTGGAGTCGAGCTTTGGACTGACCATAGGCAGCGTCGTGACGGATATTAGTAGCGTTGAGAGCTACGACAAGGAGCTAAAAAAGATCATGCGCCTGACGACAGAAGAGGACTTCAGGATAAAGGTCGAAAACGACGACCTCGAACAACAGGCCAAGGAGTTTTGCCAGGAGAGGGTAGTGAGCAGGGGGCTGGGCATGAAGCTGATCAACACGGAGGTGACGTTAGACAGAAAGCGGATCGTGTTTTATTTCACGGCCGAGGGCAGGATTGATTTCCGGGAGCTTGTAAAGGACCTGGCCTCCCGATTTAAGACACGCATAGAGATGCGTCAGATCGGGGTCAGGGATGAGACGAAGTTTATCGGCGGGTTGGGTATCTGCGGACGCGAGGTATGCTGCAGGACATTTCTGTCAAACTTTGCCCCTATCTCCATTCGGATGGCCAAGAGGCAGGACCTCGTGCTTAATCCTGGCAAGCTCTCCGGTCTGTGTGGTCGGTTGATGTGTTGCCTGGGCTTTGAGGTCGATGATGGCAGTTCCCATGCGGAGGTGGTTGAGATTACGGAGGACTCGCCCATCTTAGAGGAACTCGATACCGAGGAAGAATACGTGTCCTTTGATCGCCTGGCCGAGTCCATAGAGGCAAAGCATAAGCAACAGATGGCGTCCACGGACTCTCAAAGAGGCGTGGACTCGCAGATTGATAAGTGTGGCCCCTGTGACAGCTGCAATATCGAGGCATCCTCTGCCGGTGTATCATCAGATGGCACAAGGGAAGACAGCGAACAAAGACGCGGCACCAAAAAACGCAGGAGGCGCTCTCATAAAAAGCCATCCGCGGGGGCAGAGGGCGCACAGCAAGATAAAAAGAAGGCAGACGGTGAAACCACCACTATAATCGCTGCTGACTCCTCTGCACAACCCTCAGACCAAAAGAGCGTCGACACACCTAAAGAAGAGGGGCAGGCCAAGAAAAAATGGAGACCCAAGAGACACAAGCCAAAAAAGAAGACTGACCCCGCCATTGTAAGGAGCCAGGAGCGTCCTGGAGCGGTAAAGAACCAGGAGCGTCCTGGAGCGGTAAAGAACCAGGAGCGTCCTGGAGCGGTAAAGAACCAGGAGCATCCTGGAGCGGTAAAGAACCAGGAGCATCCTGGAGCGGTAAAGAACCAGGAGCATCCTGGAGCGGTAAAGAGCCAGGAGCATCCTGGAGCAGTAAAGAGCCAGGAGCGTCCTGGAGCGGTAAAGAGCGATCCTGAATAATTGATTGGAGACTTACGCTAAGATGAAAGAAAAACTGTACGTTACAACCCCCATATACTACGTCAACGACGTCCCCCACATAGGTCATGCCTACACCACGGTGGCGGCGGACATCCTGGCCAGGTTCAACCGGCTAATGGGGCGGGAGGTGTTTTTCCTCACCGGCACGGATGAACACGGGCAGAAGGTGGAGAAGGCCTCAGCCCTCGTTGGTCGCACGCCAAAGGAGCACGCGGATATCCTCTGTGAGAACTTTAAGAACCTCTGGGTTAAATTAAACGTCACTAACGACGCCTTTATCAGAACCACCGATCCTCAGCACATCAAGACCGTCCAGGAGATGCTCCAGAGGCTCTATGACAAGGGAGAGATAGAGAAACGTCAATACAACGGCTTCTACTGTACCCACGATGAGAGGTTCTGGACCGACAAGGAGGTCTCAGATGGTAACTGCCCCGATTGCGGCAGACCCATAGAGAGGATCGAGGAGGAGAACTACTTCTTTCTGATGTCAAGGTATCACCACAGGCTGGTGAAACACATCAAGGACACGCCCGGCTTCATACAGCCCCAGAGCAGACGCAACGAGGTCCTTGGATTTCTCAACAGCTCTCCCCTGGGCGACCTGTGCATATCGCGTCCCAAAAAGAGGCTATCCTGTGGCGTACCCCTGCCCTTTGACGATGACTTTGTGACCTACGTGTGGTTTGACGCCCTGATGAACTATTACTCCGCGACCCGCTACCTCGCCCCCTCTCCAAGAGAGTGGTGGCCTGCCTCCTGTCACATCATAGGCAAGGACATACTGACCACGCACGCGGTCTTCTGGTCAACCATGCTCATGGCCCTTGAGATGCCCCTGCCGGAGCGCATCTTTGCCCACGGCTGGTGGACCCAGGAGGGCAAGAAGATGTCCAAGTCCCTGGGCAACGTCGTAGACCCCTTTGACATCATTGACCGCTACGGCGCGGACGCCTTCCGGTACTTTCTCTTCAGGGAGGTGACCTGTGGGCTGGATGGCGACTTCTCAGAGGCCGCCCTCATTGGACGCATAAACAGCGACCTGGCAAACGATCTAGGCAACCTGGTCAACAGGACATTCTCCATGTGTCAGAGGTATTTTCGTGGCGTTATCCCAAAGCCCGATCCTTCACCCTTAGATGGTGAGCTTCAATACCACTCAGGATTTAACCATTTTATCATAGGAGATTCCTTAGAAAAGTCTTTAGACGATCTTGCGTTTCATGATGCGCTCGCTGCAATATGGGAACTAATAGGCTACTTAAATAAGTACATAGATACCAACAAACCCTGGGTACTGGCCAAGGAAGGCAATACGGACAGGCTCGGCAGTGTTATCTATAATTGCCTGGAGGGGCTGAGGCTTATCAGCATATATCTGTATCCATTTATGCCCCAGACGTGTGAGAAGCTCTATGAGGCATTGACGCAGGATGACATTAGGGACGTAGACCTCTCTGTCGTCGGTTGGGGCGGACTTGTCCCTGACAGGGCGGTGGCTGAACTGCCGCAGTTGTTTCCAAGGATAGAAAAGCCTGTAGAGGTAGTAACAACAGAGGCCGTAGTAGCAGGGATGGTAGCAGCAGAGTCAGGGCCCGCCGAAAACGTCGTTGCCATCGGTGAGGTTATCGCCATCGAGGATTTTGCCAGGGTGAAGCTCAAGGTTGGCAAGGTGATATCGGCGGAAAAGGTAAAGGGGTCATCGAAGCTGCTGCGGCTCCAGGTAGACACCGGGGAGATGCGTCAGGTAGTGGCAGGCATAGGCAAGCACTACAGCCCTGAGGCGCTCGTTGGCAGGAGCGTTGTGGTGGTGTCAAACCTCAAACCAGCCAAACTTATGGGCATTGAATCACAGGGAATGCTCCTGGCAGCCTCAGACAACACAACAATGTCGCTCCTAACGCTCGATAAAGAGATAGCAGCCGGTGCTACAATCAAGTGAGAAGAAATAAAGGAGGGCGGCGGAGCTTTCTTTTCCGCTCCAGGTCGCACCTGGCCCTCCTCAGACCTCCCCTGCAAGGGCACCAGTGCCCTTGACCCCTTACTGCGGTCAATTGACACCGCCATCATGAGTCTTGATTCACGAGAATTCGATTATTCCCAGTTATTGAGGTCTTTGTTGTCGCCATCGCCACCTTCTTTGTTATCGGCGCCATAGGAGAAGATATCGTAGTCGCCATGAGCGCCGGGGTAGACGTAGTGGTAGGGTTGTTTCCACGGGTCAAGGGGGACCTTTTTCTTAAGGTAGGGGCCATCCCAGCCATCGGCGCCCGGGTTGGTTCGCAGGGCCTCAAGTCCTTCCTCGGTGGTGGGGAATCGTCCGGTATCGACCTTAAATTGCTCGATGCCCTGCGATAAAAGCTCGATCTGTGTCTTTGCAGCCGCCTGTTTGCCCTTGCCGACCTTGGAAAATGCCCTCGGCCCAACCAAGGCCGCCAAAAGCCCCAGAATGACCATAACTACCAGTAGCTCTATCAACGTAAAACCCCTGTCATCCCCCGTCCTGCCACGGCTCAATATCCCCAGCGATTGTAAGGAGCGATCCTGACCCCGCAACTGTAAGGAGCGATCCTGACCCCGCAACTGTAAGGAGCGATCCTGATTAATAACCCTGCTCATTGTCAATACCTCCATCTATCAATAATACCCTATGATAACAAAATAATACCAATAAATAAAGGGGGGAGCCGACCCCCGGTAGCACTGCATTCAAACGTGGTCACATTGCTGCCGCATAGTAACAACGCCATATTATGAAGGTATAAAAGTGCCTTAAATCCTGGCAACCACGGTTGATTGTGGTGCTACCACCATTTAAAGAAGGCGGCCTAATACCCATGAAAAATTGATGCACCCAGGCAATTCGCTATCTGTCATCTTTTTAACTGTTTGTGGCATAATATTAAATATTATGAGACAGGCCTTTGTCGTAACCTTGATATTGGGTGTATCCTATGTCCTAAGCGCCAACAATTACTTGTTGTTTCATAGCTTTGCGGAGTTGTTTAGCATTGTAATAGCCTTTGGGATATTTACGCTGGCGTGGAATTCGCGCTTGTTTGCCACAAATCATTATCTGCTCTTTTTGGGGATTGCTTATCTGTTTGTGGCCTTTGTGGACACCCTACATGTGCTTGCCTATAAGGGGATGGGGGTGATTAAGGGGTATGACGATAACAATATAGCCATTGAGTTGTGGATTGTCGCGAGATACATCGAGGCCGTTTCTCTTATGATTGCCCCCGTGTTTTTAAGGAGGAGGCCTAATGTCAGCGTTGTCTTTGCCGGATTTACCCTGATCGTGACCCTATTGCTGTTGTCTGTGTTTTATTGGCAGGTCTTTCCCGAGTGTTTCGTTAATGGCGTGGGGTTGACGAGGTTCAAGGTAGGAAGCGAGTATGTGATATGTCTGATCCTGGTGATCGCAATGGTCCTGCTCCTGCGTAACATGGGGGAGTTTGAGGTGTCTGTCCTGCGTATGCTTATGCTCTCGATAGTCTTTACGATCTGTACCGAGCTGAGTCTCACGTTTTACGTTGACCAGTATGGGATATCTAATGTCGTTGGACACTTCTTCAAGATATTGTCCTTTTACTTCATATACATGGCCATAATACAAACCGGGCTTAAAAGCCCCTACAGCCTGTTGTTCAGAGACCTCAAAAAGAGTGAGGAATCCCTGCGTATAAGCGAGGAGCGCTATCGTAGTCTCTTTACCAGGAGTCCTGCAAAGATGCTCCTGATAGACCCTGGCACCGGCAGGGTTATGGACGCCAATCCAGCGGCTTGCTCTTTTTACGGTTATACCCTGGCTGAGATAATATCCCTTAATATATCAGATATCAGTGTAGAAGAGCCAATTAATCTGATAGACCATGCCCAGGGCAGTATATACAATCTGTGTCACAGGCTTGCAAGTGGCGAGGTTCGCCACGTGAGGGTCAAGGCAAGCCCGATAGACATTGTCGGTAAGGTGACCTTGTTTATGATCGTGGCCGATATAACCAGGCATTTTCAGGCCGAACAAGAGATCCAGAGAAAACATCAGGAGCTCCAACTGCTCAACCAGACCCTGGAGGAGAGGGTCAGGGCTGAGATCGCCAGGAGCCTACAACGGGAACATATACTCATACAACAGTCAAAGCTCGCGGCCATGGGGGAGATGTTGAGCATGATAGCCCACCAGTGGAGACAACCCCTCTCGTGCATCACCACTACCATGGGCGACATGCAGATATCTCTCATACTTGATACGTTTAATAAGAACGACTTTTATGAATCCCTTAAAAAGATAAATTACCAGGCACAGTACCTCTCAAAGACGATCGACGACTTCAGGCACTTCTTCAATCCCAGGAAGAACAAGGAAAACGTCTGCCTCAACTACCTGATTGACCAGGCCCTTGCAATTATAAAAAACTCTCTGGACCACAACTCAATAAAGGTGGGGATTGACTGCTCCCTAACCACGCCAATTAACACCTACGCAAACGAGATCGTACAGGCGCTGTTAAACATAATCAGGAATGCCCAGGACGCTATTGTCCAGCGGCAGAGGCAGGAACCTATAATCACGCTCACGTGCAGAGACGGTGATGGCTTCGCTGCCCTGGATATACAGGATAACGCCGGCGGTGTGCCAGAGGGTATTATCGACAAGATATTTGAGCCCTATTTCACGACAAAGGATGACTCCACGGGAACCGGACTTGGCCTGTACATGTCAAAGATGATCATAGAGAGACACTGTAGCGGGGAGCTATCTGTGACAAACAAGGGGCAAGGCGCCTGCTTTACGATCAGATTGCCATATAATATCGAGGAGGAAGCAAGGAAATGATAGATGCACAAACGCTTAAGGACTTTGTAAGGCGTTCAAAGGGGATTAAAATCCTTTACGTCGAAGATGACAGACAGATAAGGGAGGATACGATGAGGTTACTCTTGAGATTTGTTGACAGAGTTGAGGGTGCAGCAAATGGTCAGGAGGGGCTTGATAAGTACAGGGAGGGGGCATTTGACATCGTCATAAGCGACATCCGCATGCCCCATCTCAACGGCATAGAGATGGTCAGGGGGATCAAGAAGCTCAACAAGGATCAAAAGATAATCGTCATCTCTGCCCATGATGAGGCTCAATACCTGATGGAGCTAATAAACCTTGGCGTAAGCAACTTTCTCCTCAAGCCCCTTGATGTGCAGCAGTTACTGGATGTCCTGAGCGAGCTGGTAGATTACCTTTGGTTTTCAAAGTTAGAGCATACCTACCAAAAGATACTCGAAAACACGGTTGACAAGAAAACCGTTGAACTAAAAGAGACAAAGAGGGCGATCAAGAACCTCACCGATGAGTTGCTCCAGCGTCTGATCTCCGCGGCTGAACACAAGGACTCCGACACGGGCGAGCATATATCGAGGATGGGTCTTTACTCAAAGCGGCTGGCACAGGAGCTGGGGGTGTCGCAGGAGTTTATCGAGGCGATAGGGTTTGCAAGTCCCCTGCACGACATCGGCAAGATCGGCATCCCTGACAACGTACTGTTAAAGCAGGGAGGGCTCACGAGGGATGAGTTTGAGGTAATAAAGACCCACTCCACAATAGGGGCAAGCATACTCTCCGGGTCATCTCACAGTAATATACAGATGGCTGAATCGATAGCCCTCTGTCACCACGAGCGGTGGGATGGCTCGGGCTATCCCGCCGGGTTGAGTGGCGAGGCCATACCGCTTGAGGCAAGGATCGTCATCATCTGCGACCAGTATGATGCCCTGGTCATGAAGAGACCCTATAAGCCCCCGTTTCAACACAAAAAGGCGATCGAAATAATCACAAGAGGCGACGGCAGGACATTGCCCACGCACTTCGACCCCAACGTCCTCGATGCCTTCATCAAGGTCGCTGCCGACTTCAACGCCATCTACAACAAAAACTCCGACTGAAGAAAGAGAGAAGGGAGGGCTTTGCCCTCCCTCAAACCCACCCACAAGGGCACCAGTGCCCTTGACCCCATAATGCTTAATCCTATGTCGTAAATATTTTTTTTGTGAAGTAAACTTCACTGGATTTTTATTTTTGAGGGGGGTATCATAGTAAGTAGGGTAGTTATTCGGATACCTTAGCCTTAGGCTGACTAAGTTACATCGTTTAAGTGGAGGATGTAGATGGGGGTGATTGGTTTTCTTAATTCGGTAGGACTACTTACAATAATTATCGGGATTTTTCTGATCCCTTTATTAGGATGCTATCTTTTGTTATTAGGGTGGTATGTTTTAATGAGAGTCAGAGAAGCACAGATAACGAGGGAAAGGATTATTCGTTTTGTTGAGAGGCAAGAACCATTTACAAAAATTATCGTGGTTTTTTTGATCCCTTTAGCAGGATGGTATGTTTCAATCAAAATCAGTGAAGCACAGATAGCAATGAATAAAGCACAAGTTAAAAGCAGTATAATAACAGGGCTAAAGGACTATATTCATGAATGTTACGACAAACAAGGGCTTATAGGTAATATGTATACACTTACATTTTTGAGTCTTCCCAAAGACAAGAAGCTAGATAAAGATGATATATACTTTGTGCCAAGACTTGAGTTAATTCTTGAAAATAGAGTAAGAAGATGTGAAAAAGAAGAGTTAGAAGAGTTAAAAAATTCAGGCAAAGGCCCTGAATATGATGATAAGGTCAAGAAAAATTGGGATGCCTCGAAAGATTTATTCAAAGAAGCTGAAAATTTTTACAAGGTTAGTTTATATTCTCAGGCGGCAAGTTTTTATGAAAAAGCTTTTGAAAAGCTATACGACGGAAAAATTGATAACCCTCGTTTGAAAGAAGCTGAGAACATGATAAAAAAAGATGCGTTTGAGGCAAGCAATATGTATCACGTTTTCTATATTGCAATTTTAATTCTAATATAAAGAATCAGGAGGTTAAAGTATGTTGTTTAAACAAAAACAAAGAAATATGTTGCTTGTGCTAAGTATGGTGGTACTATTGTTGTTTGTATTTGAAACCCAAACAGTAAGGAGTGGAGAACTAAGGCTGAATAAGGTTGCTATTACATCACTTAAAGACGGGGATACTATAGGTTGTACACTAACCGTCAAAGGAACCATCAATCGTGCTACTGCAAATAACGATGGCGTATGGGTTTTTGTACATCGCAAGGTATTAAAGAACCAATGGTGGCCAGAGCCTCAAGCAAACGACGTAGGTAATAATTGGGAAGCGCTTGCAACTGTCGGTATTAAAGAGGACATTGGGGCAGATTTTGAGATAGCAGTCGCGACTTTTGATAAAAACAGTGAAAAGATAATATCGGACTATTTCAAAGAAGCAAATAAAACCGGCAGATTCCCACCGATGGAATTTCCAAGTACAACTTCTAACGTCGATATTGTAACCGTTAAGAAAATATCTCATGATGGTTGCAATTAGCGTGTGACTTATAAGTACATGGACAGAAGTTTTTATATAAACTTAGGATTGAGATTATGGGGTCAAGGGCACTGGTCCCCAGGGGGTTCTGAAGGGGGGCCAGGAGCGTGCCTTGAGCGCCTAAGAAGCGGCTCCGCTTCTTTCCCTATTTTTTCAGGGGGTAATCGCTCCGGTAGTGTGCGCCCACGCTGTCTTGTCTGTGCAGGGCGGCCTCCACGATCAGGCAGGCGACCTGGAGCATGTTTTTGATCTCGTTGTCATAGCGCGTTGCATATGTGTCCTCAAGGACGTGAGACCATTTCTTAAGGGCATCGAGGGCCGTTGACAACGACTGTTCAGAGCGTATGATCCCGGCCTTCTCCCACATGCTCTTTCTGATGGCCTGCCTGATCTCATCGGCATATTCTATCGTCTTTAGCTCCTGTTCCCTGTAGAGGGACAGGGTCAAATCTGATGGCCTGACCTCTGCCCTGTGGTCGCTGACATCAAGGGCGGTCATGGCTGCCCTCGCCCCAAAGACGAGTCCCTCCAGGAGGCTGTTGCTGGCAAGACGGTTGGCCCCATGAACGCCGGTACAGGCCACCTCACCGGCTGCAAAAAGCCCAGATATAGAGGTGCACCCCAACGTGTCCGTCCTGACCCCACCCATCAGATAGTGCGCCGCCGGGGATACCGGTATCAACTCGGTGGTGATGTCAATGTCGTACTTGAGACACGTCCTGTATATCCTCGGAAAGCGGCACTTAACGTACTCGGCCTCCAGGTGTGTGATATCAAGATAGACGTGCCTGGCGTTAGTGCGCTGCATCTCGGCCACAATGGCCCTTGAGACAATATCGCGTGCGGCCAGCTCCCCGTCAGGGTGGTAACTCAGCATGAATTCATCTTTGTGGATGTTTCTTAGTATAGCGCCTTCCCCGCGCAACGCCTCACTCAATAGAAACTGCGGGGCCGATGGCGCAAAGAGACTCGTGGGATGAAACTGGACAAACTCCATGTTGGTTATAACAGCCCCTGCCCTGTGCGCAACGGCTATGCCATCACCGGTAGTCACGGCAGGGTTTGTCGTGCGCAAGTATACCTGTCCTGCCCCACCCGTGGCCAAGACCGTGGCCCTTGCCAGGACTGCCTCCACATGGGCATCCCTCAGCACGTATGCCCCATAACACCTGCCATCAATCACGATGAGGTCCAGGACGAAGGCAAAGGAATACTTGCTGATTGCTGGCATACTGCGCGCCTTTGTGATCAGGACACGCTCTACCTCCCTGCCGGTGGAATCGCCGTGGGCATGGAGTATCCTGCGGCGCGAATGTGCCGCCTCCATCGTGAAGGCCAACCTGGAGCCACTCTTGTCAAACTCCGCCCCCCACGAAATCAACTCCATGATGCGCTCTGGCCCCTCATTGACGAGCACCCGCACGGCCTCCTCATCGCACAGGCCATCGCCTGCCTTTATCGTGTCGTCAAAGTGGATGCCTATTGTGTCCTCGTCACTGAGGGCAACGGCTATGCCGCCCTGGGCGTACTCGGTTGACGACTCCCTGACCTCGTCCTTTGTAATGACGTACACACTGCCACCACAGGCAAGGCCTATAGCGGCACGAAGGCCTGCCACACCGCTGCCTATTACGAGGTAATCCACCTCTACAACCTGCATCTCCTGCCCCTGGCGGTGATTGGTTATCCCGTGTGTAGACATCTATGGCAGGAGTTCGCTGAAACTATCTATTGATAGATATTTATTACTCTTTTGGTTACTATTTGGGCTGCCTTGAGGGGAATTGCCCCTGGAACTTGCCATGTTCTTGACCAGGACGTATCGGATACCGTAGTTGATGGCGCTCTCTACGACCTCGTGAGTGTCGTCTATGAAGAGGGTGCGGTCTCTGTCAAAGCCGAGCGTCTTTTCAGCGTTTATCCAAAAGCGTGAGTCCTCCTTGGGATAGCCCATGTCAGACGATGCTATGACCCTGTCAAAATACCTGCCAAGCTCGGTCTTTTTCATCTTGATCGCAATGGTTTTGTAGTGGGCGTTTGTTGCCAGGATGACCTTTTTCCCGCCCTTCTTGAGGGCAATCAGGAAGTCCTCCACGTGTGGATGGGCCTCTATGAGATGTCTTATTTGCTCCTTTAAGGCGGGTATGTCAAGGTGCAGCTCCTCGGACCAGAAGTCTATATCTGTCCAGTTGAGTGTCCCCTCCAGCGACTTGTACTTGCTAAAGAGCAACTCCTTGGCCCTGCCAAAGGTCATGGCGTGTTTTTCGGCATATCGCTCGGGCACGAGATGCCCCCAGAAGTAATCGTCAAAGTACTTATCCATGAGCGTGCCATCCATGTCAAGCAGCACGTGTTCAATCCTGCTCCACAGCGCTACCCTTAACTCACCTACATCCATTATCGTTAATAGTAACATGTCTCAGGACTGTTTGACAAGTAGTGGTTTCGCCCCCGTTAAGCAGATAGAGACACAACAAGGAGGTACTGTGCATAAAACCCATCCCCCCGCCCCCTATTGCCCCCCCTGGTATCCATTGGCAAAGTCCATGACCATCTCGGCTATCGTCTTTTTGGTCTTGTGTAAAAACACCAGCTCATGCCTGAGTTGCTTTTCAAGCGTTGCTATCCTGGTATAAAATGGCGTCCGGTCAAGCAGTTGCCCCTTGATCTTTACATTGTCGCCACATCGTTGCACAAACAGTTGACAACCATCCCACTGTTGCCTGCCCTTTATCGGTGAGTGCAGCACTGCCGCCACGCCGTGAATCCGGCATATAAGTGGCCTGTGCTTATAGACGATGCAACGACCTTGATGATTCACCGGACACATGATCCTCAACGTGTGGCTGTCATGTGGGTGTCTGGCCACCTGCATGCAGTAGCTCTCGGCGTTTTGCAACACCGCCTCTACCAGTTGCTGGTCATTGATCTCTGACAGTCCACGAAACAGATAATACTCCTCTATCAGCGTGTAGTGGTGAAAGACCGTCGTACAGCAGTTGTCATCACAGGCATCGCAGTTGAAGCCGTTATAGACACCCTGGATGTGGGTGTATTGTTCGTCGATCTCCCGGTATATATCGCCCAGCTTATCCATAAACGGTGTTAAGTCATCCACGGCCATTACAATGTCCCCTTTGTGGAGGGCACGCCCTCGATCCGTGGATTTTTGGCAACCGCCATAGACAATGCCCGTGCGAAGGCCTTAAAGATGGCCTCGTATATGTGATGGGCGTCCCTGCCGTAGTGTAGTATGATGTGCAGGTTACACAGGGCGTGATTGCTCATACCCCTGAAGAAGTCCTCAAAGAGCGATACCTGCAGGTCCCTGAGTGTCCCCAGTGTCTCTTTGACGTTATAGACCAGGTATGGCCGTCCGCTGAGGTCAATGACCACCTCTGCCAGGGACTCATCCATCGGGATGGTGGCCGACCCGTAGCGATTGATACCCTCCTTGGTGCCAAGCGCCTTTGACAGGGCCTGTCCTATAGTGATCCCCATATCCTCCATCAGGTGGTGGTAATCGACCTCCGTGTCGCCCTTGGCCCTTATGTCGATATCAAACAGGCCATGTTTGGACATGAGGTTAAGCATGTGATTGAGAAACGGTATGGGCGTCTCAATGTTCGCCTGCCCGCTGCCATCAAGGTCTATCTCAACATTGACGTCCGTCTCCGTTGTCTCTCTGTGTGCCAGTGCCTTTCTATTCATTCAAATACTCCTATATTGTTTGCTTATAATCGTTCAACCCTAAGAAAAAAAAGGAGGGCGCCTGGCCGCCCCCTCCTCAGACCTCCCCTGCAAGGGCGCCAGTGCCCTTGACCCCATCTATCGTTATCATCGTTGTGTACATCTATTATGTTTTTCATAGTTTTGCGCCTTTGATCTCTTCCAGGGCGCTCAAGATTTCGGTGTTTTCCTCTGGTTTGCCGATGGTTATGCGCAGGCAATCCTCTAAGGCGCTTGTCATGTCCTTGACCAGGATACCGTTTTTTAGCAGTCTTTGGTGGAGAGTCTTTGCGTTGTTTGTCTTTATGAGGATGAAGTTGGCCTCGGAGGGATAGGTGGTTATGTTGTTGATGTGTGCCAGTCCTTCAAACAGACGTTGTCTCTCTGTGATCACCGTCTTTATGTTGTGTTCGATCAACCCGCCGTCTCTGAGTGCCGCAAGGGCCAACCTCTGCGAGAGGGCATTGACGTTATAGGGCAGCCGCACCTTGTTTAGTTCCGCGATCCCATCCGCAGCGCCGATGAGCAATCCCACACGCAGTGCCGCCAGTCCTACCTTGCTGAGTGTCCGCATCACGTAGAGGTTGTTATAACGAGCCATCAGGGGGATCACGCTCGGTCTTGTTGAGTAGGGTTGATAGGCCTCGTCAATTATCACGATGCCCCGTGACAGCCTCAGTATCTCAAGCATGGTTTCATAGTCAAAGTTGTTTCCCGTTGGATTGTTGGGAGAGCTCAAAAATATCAGCCTGGGGTTGTGTCTCTTGATGGCCTCAGTCATTGCGGCGGCATTGAGGTCAAGGTTGTCGTCAAGCGGTACTGGCACAGTGGCCTCTGCCAGGGTCTGGGCAATGATGCCGTACATGACAAATGTAGGCGTCGGGTAGAGAACCGGTCCGCCGAGGGCCGTTATCAGGTGGTAGATGACCTCGTCAGAGCCGTTGCCAAGGATTATGTTTTCGGTACCGACGTTCAGGGTCTGTGCGAGGTGGTGGCGAAGCTCCCTGGCCTCAGGGTCGGGGTAGCGGTTGGTTTCAACCTCCAACAAACCGGGGACAAGGCCGTAAGGGGCCTCGTTGGCGTCGAGTTTGACCCTGCAGGGTATCTCTACCGCGCTGTATGGCTTCATCTGCCTTATGTTAGGCCTTGTAAGCTCGTTAAACACTTGAATCATTAGTTTAACAAAAACCAGGGTCCAATGTACAGAGAAGGGAAAATTCGGGTGCATCAAAAATTAAAGGGTGCTTTTTTTAGCCCTCACAAATGTTTTAGAATATAGTTATGATACACAACTTGTGGGCGGGTCTGAGGAGGGGGCGGCCAGGCATCCCTCCTTTTTTTTTTCTCCTTACTTTTTCTCTTTCTTTTTCTTCCAAAAAAAATAGAGATTGAAATTTATATTTGGAATCTGCTTTAATAAGTATACTACTGGTAAAGTGATACAAAAAAAAAGTGTGGAAGACTAAATTGAGAAAAGACGATATTGAACAGGTGGACAAGCTAAAGGAGCTAAGGAGTCGTATTGACGCAATAGATGAGCAAATGCTCAACTTGCTTAACGCCCGCTCCCACCTCGCTATGGATATAGCGCAGGTCAAAAAGGAACACAACCTTGACTTCTATAACCCCAAGAGGGAAAGGGAGATCATCGAGATGCTCCAGAAGATGAACAAGGGGCCGTTTCCAAACTGCGCACTGAGGATTATATTCAAGGAGATATTCTGCGCCTCTCTCGCCCTGGAGCAACCCAGGACAGTGGCATACCTGGGGCCACAGGCGACCTATACGCATCAGGCGGCGCTGAAGTACTTTAGCTCCTCCTGCAAGTTCCTTCCGACAAAGAGCATCCGCGAGGTGTTTGAAAAGGTGGACTCCGACGTGGCCTCCTTCGGGGTCGTGCCGATAGAGAACTCCAACGAGGGGGCGATCAACTACACGCTCGATATGTTTGTGGACTTCAACCTCAAGGTCTATGCCGAGATACTCCTGTCGATATGCCACAACCTGCTCTCCAGGGCAAGAGACAGGTCAGAGATCAACAAGGTGTACTCCCACCCCCAGGCCCTGGCCCAATGCAGGGACTGGCTGGAGAGAAACATGCTGGGTGTGCCCATCTACGACTCCGCAAGCACAGCCCAGGCAGCAAGCATGGCAGCCGAGGAAGATGGCGCAGCCGCCATCGGCAGCGAATTGGCCGGCAAGATGTACGACCTGAACTTTGTAGAGAGAAACATCGAAAACATAAAGGACAACGTGACCCGATTTCTGATCATCTCAAAGGAGTCTCAGGACAGAAGCGGTCACGACAAGACGTTGATCATGTTTTCGGTCAAGGATGAGCCGGGGGCGCTCTATGAGATACTCACGCCCTTTAAGAAACAGAAGATAAACATGACAAAGATAGAGTCCAGGCCAACCAAGAGAAAGGCGTGGGATTATGTCTTCTTTGCCGACGTCGAGGGTCATATTGAGGACAAGAAGGTCAAAAAGGCCCTCGAGGCTATCAAAAAGCGCAGTGTTCTGCTCAAAATACTAGGCTCCTACCCACAAGTTGACCAAATTGAAAGATAGAATATTAAGTCCATCTGCATACGTAAGTAAGATAAAACCTTATATCCCGGGCAAACCCATAGAGGAATTGGAGCGGGAGTTTGGTATCAGCCATTGCATAAAGCTCGCCTCCAACGAAAACCCGCTGGGGCCTTCACCCCTGGCGATCGAGGAGATGCAAAGGGGGCTTGTGGGGTTAAATCGCTATCCCGATGGCGGGGCGTATCGATTGAGGGTTGCCCTGAGTGAGTTTCATAGTAGTAGTCACCTTCATGGCGTGGATGTGCGGGAGATAGTCGTCGGGCATGGTTCAAACGAACTCCTGGATGTCGCGGTGAGGACGTTTATGCAAACAGGGGAGGAAAATATCATGGCCGATCCGTCCTTTATCGTCTATTACAACTCCACGGTCAAGGCCGGGGGCACGGCGGTAAAGGTCCCTCTCACGCACGATTACAGACATGACCTGCCCGCTATGTCGGCGCGGATCATTAAACATACTACGAGGATAGTCTTCATCGCCAACCCCAATAACCCCACCGGAACGATCGTCGGGGCAGAGGAGTTTGACGCCTTTATGAAGGGTCTCCCTGATGACGTCCTGGTGGTAGTGGATGAGGCCTACCACGAGTACGTCACCGATGAGGCATACCCCGACACCATGAGGTATTTCAGAGAGGGCTATCCGATCCTGATCCTGAGGACGTTTTCAAAGGTATACGGCCTGGCGGGTCTGAGGATAGGTTACGGGATAGCCGATCGCGCAATAGTCCGCGAGATGGATAATGTGAGAGAACCATTTAATACAAACTCGGTGGCTCAGGCTGCGGCCATTGGGGCACTTAAGGACACCGAACACGTCAGGAAGTCAGTGGCCATCAACGAGGCGGGCAAGGCGTATCTCTATGAGCAATTGAGCCAGATGTCGGTAAAATACATACCAACCCAGGGGAACTTTATCTACGTTGATCTAGCCCCCGAGGGTGACTATAAGGATGCCAACGGTGTTTATTATGAATTATTGCAGCGCGGTGTGATCATAAGACCGATGGGAAAGACGCTCATACGAGTGACTATTGGTTTGCAAAATGAAAATGAAGCTTTTATACGGAATTTAAAGGAGGTCTTGTAGATGGATATTATTGTTCTAAAGAGGGAAGCGAAACAAGAGGAGATGGACAATATAGTTAAGAAGCTCGAGTCAAAGGGGTTGAGCGTTAATATTTCAAAGGGTACAGAGAAGACGATAATAGGCGTTATCGGTGATACGTCCAAGATATCGGAGGAAGAGGTTGACTCAGTCAGGGCAATGAGGGGGGTTGAGGAGTGTCTTCGTATCGTCAAGCCTTACAAGTTGGCAAGCAGGGACTTCAAGAAGGACAATACCGTTATAGACGTCAATGGGGTAAAGATTGGCGGCAATAAGATAGTAGTGATAGCCGGTCCCTGCGCGATAGAGGGCAGGGAGGTGCTTATGGCTATAGCCGAAAAGGTAAAGGAGGCCGGAGCCTCTTTCATCAGAGGTGGCGCCTTTAAACCGAGGACGTCGCCATACACCTTTCAGGGACTTGGCGAGGAGGGGTTGAAGATACTGCTTGAGGCGCGGCAGCACACAAACATGCCAATAGTGACCGAACTGATGGACCCCCGCGACCTGATGACAATGGTCCAGTATGCCGATATCATACAGATAGGGACGCGCAACATGCAGAACTTCAGACTGCTCTTAGAGGTAGGTATGACGGATAAGCCCGTGCTGTTAAAGCGCGGTATGTCGGCCACGATCAAGGAGTGGCTGATGGCCGCTGAGTATATCATGTCCAGGGGCAATCACAAGGTAATACTCTGTGAGCGCGGGATCAGGACGTTTGAGACCGCCACGCGCAATACCCTGGACCTGAGCGCTATCCCTGTGTTAAAGCAGTTGACCCATCTGCCGGTCATCGTAGACCCATCCCATGCCGTGGGCAGGTGGGACCTGGTACCACCGATGTCAAAGGCGGCCGTGGCAGCCGGCGCCGATGGCCTCCTGATAGAGGTGCATACCACTCCCGAGGAGGCATGCTCCGACGGGGAACAGTCACTAAAGCCCAATGTCTTTAAGGAACTCATGCAACAGTTAAGACCTGTGGCTAAGGCTGTGGGACGCGAAATTTAAGCGGTGTGTCAATCAAATACAGTGTGAGGTTATGACCGTTTGGTTTTTAAGAAGATAAGTATAATTGGTGTGGGGTTGATGGGCGCCTCCTTTGCGATGGCCATCAAGTCACACGCGCTCGCTCAGAGGGTCTGCGGATATGGAAGGAATGAGAACAATCTAAAGAGGGCAAAAGACAAGGGGATAATCGATGAGTACGGTTTGACCCTGGAGGAGATTGGCCAGGGGTGCGATCTGCTGATATTTGCCTCACCGGTGGGGGTCTTTTGGGAGCTTGCCGTGGGCATAGCGCCGTATCTGAGTGAAGGCGTCATTGTCAGTGATGTGGGAAGCGTCAAGGGGGCGCTCGTGTACGAAATGGAAAAGGCGATGCCCCCAGGTGTGTCCTATGTAGGCGTCCATCCAATAGCAGGCAATGATAAGTCCGGTCTGGATGCCGCTATACCCGATCTCTTTAAAGACGTAAACTGTATACTCACACCCACAAAAAACACAAACGAGACGGCGCTAAAGACCGTCTCAGAGCTGTGGAAGACCCTCGGATGCAGGGTCAAGACCCTCACGCCGGAAAAACACGACGAAATATTCTCCTCAATAAGCCACATGCCCCATGTGGCCGCCTATGCCCTGGTAAACGCCATCAAGATGATAGATGAGAATAATCTGAACTTCTCCGGTACCGGCTTCCTCGATACCACACGCATAGCGATGAGCTCACCGCAGATGTGGATCGACATCTGTATGTTAAACAAGGACGCTATCCTCAAGCACCTCGCAATATATATGGAGGCCATAAACGCAATCATAGACTCTATCAAGGCCCACGACACAGATGGACTCAACCGGCAGTTTGACCAGGCAAGGACCTTGAGGTTAAACCTGAAAAAATCTAAAAACGCACAGTTAAATAAAGAATAGATGATTTATGCTGATATATATATAATATGCTAAAAGCAAACAAAGATAGGAAATATATCGAAATAAAGAAAGCAAAATCCGGGCCTATTGGTGAGATCGTCAGCCCGCCGGATAAGTCGATATCGCATCGGGCGGTGATTATCGCCTCTATCGCAAACGGTGTGTCAACTATAAATAACTTTCTTAAGGCAGGCGATCCCATGAGCACTGTCAATGCCTTTCGCAGTTTAGGTGTTAAAATAATAGAAACAAAAGACGGTATTGAAGTACATCACAGTCCAGGGTTAGGCGCCCTTAAAGAACCGAGGGACATCATAGACTGCGGCAATTCGGGGACGACAATGAGATTGTTGACAGGTGTCTTGGCAAGCCGTCCTTTTCATTCGCAGCTAACGGGGGATGACTCCCTGAAAAACAGACCAATGTTGCGGGTTATACAACCACTTAAACTAATGAAGGCAAATATCTCGGCGCGAGACAATGATCGATTTCCCCCCATTAGCATAGATGGTAAAAGATTAGAACCTATCACGTATGAGATGCCCGTGGCCTCGGCACAGGTGAAGTCCTCGATCCTCCTAGCGGGGTTGTCCATTGAGGGGGGGTACACGGAGGTGATAGAACCCGTTAAGTCGCGCGACCATACCGAAAGGATGCTCAAGGCCTTTGGCGCTGATATAAAGGTCGATGGCCTACGGGTTGGCATCACAGGCAGTTCAAAACTGACAGGGCAACATATCATGGTGCCGGGGGATTTCTCATCGGCGGCGTTTTTCATCACCGCGGCGATTGTCATGGAAGGCGCTGACCTCTTGATCAAACAGACCGGTATAAACCCCACCCGCATTGGCTTCCTTGATGTCATCATCGGGGAGATGGGCGCTGACATAAATCTCGAAAACCGAACGGGCATCGGCAGCGAACCCATTGCTGATCTGCGCTGCAAATTCACCGGCAATCTGAAACCCTTTAATATAGACAAGGACAGAATCCCTTCGCTCATAGACGAGTTCCCCCTGCTCTGCCTGCTGGCAACCCAGGCTCACGGTGTCTCCACAATCAGAGGAGCCAGGGAACTTCGTGTCAAGGAGTCGGACAGGATTTCAGCAATGGTGGAGGGTTTAAGGGACATGGGCGCCTCCGTGGATGAACACGACGACGGCGACGGTGTGACCATAGAAGGCCCCGTAAGGCTCAAGGGCACCCACATACAGAGCTACAATGACCACCGCATAGCCATGACCTTCTCCATCGCCGCCCTCATCGCCGATGGTGAGACGATTATACACGATGCCGATGCCGTGGAGATATCTTTCCCCGACTTTTATACTCAACTCAACAGGCTTGTGCGGTTTTAATTGGATGTGTTTTGAATTTTTTTTAGGTGTTTTAAGGAATTGAACATAAATATTATAACATTAAGGATTAAGAATAATGGGGTCAAGGGGACTGGTCCCCTTGCAGGGGGTTCTAAAGGGGGGCGGAGCC
>JADFXD010000037.1:24284-29438 GCA_015233725.1 Nitrospirota bacterium
TAAACTTCAGGTTCAAAAAAGACTACCTGTACGAACAACTGAGGCTGCTGTACAGGGAGCGGGAATCGCATCTGAGGGTCGATGTTGGCCAGGGCAGGAGGGTGCTGATCGAATTTGTAAGCGCAAACCCTACGGGGCCGCTGCACGTTGGACATGGCCGGGGGGCGGCCCTGGGCAACGCCCTTTCAAACCTCCTGCAAAGCGCCGGTTACGCGGTCGATAGGGAGTTCTACATAAACGACGCCGGCAGACAGGTGAGGCTCCTGGGACAGAGTGTGTTTGCGGCCTACAATACCCTGCTGGGAAACCCCTATCCATTCCCAGAGGAGGGATATCGCGGTGAGCTGGTAGAGCAAGTTGCCGCTGAGATCGCCTCCAGCGATGGCAACCGCTATGCCGGCGCTGAGTTCGACGACTGCGCACAGCGCTTTATTGATTACTCCTACAAGAGAATGCTGAAGGAGATTGAGGAGGCCCTTGAGGCCTTTGGCGTGCGCTTTGATAACTGGCAGAGCGAGCGAGTCCTGTTTGACAGCGGCATGGTCAAGGGAGGCATTGACAGGCTGCGCAACATGGGCTATGTCTATGACAAGGACGGCGCCGTGTGGTTTAAGTCCTCGGAGCTGGGGGATGAAAAGGACAGGGTCATCATAAAGCAGGATGGGCAGTACACCTACTTTGCCTCCGACATGGCCTATCATGTGATGAAGATAAGGCGTGGCTACGACGAGCTGATCAACATCTGGGGGGCCGATCATCACGGCTACATACCGCGGGTCAAGGCGGTGTTGAGGGCCGAGGGGCTGCAGGAGTCGAGGCTGACCGTGCTGCTGGTTCAGATGGTCTCCCTGCTTAGAGACGGCAAACCGGTGCAGATGTCAAAGAGGGCCGGGGAGTTTATCACCCTCAAGGATGTCATCGGGGAGATCGGCTCTGACACCACCAAGTTCATATTCATGACCAGGAGGTCAGACAGTCACCTGGAGTTTGACCTGGAGGCGGCCAAGAAGCAGTCCTCGGAGAACCCCGTCTTCTACGTCCAGTACGCCTATGCCAGGATCAACAGCGTCTTCAAGAAGCATCAGACGGACGCCTTGAGTCTGTTTATCGAACGTGTTGACTCCCTCGACCTGTCGTGTCTTGACACCGACGAGGAGCTGCAGATAATAAAGAAGCTGGTTCTCTATCCGATGACCTTTCAGAGTGCGGTGAAGAACCGTGAGCCGCACAGGATAACCTTCTACCTGCAAGAGCTTGCGGCCATGTTTCACCCCTACTACAACAAGCACAGGATACTCACCGACGATAACACACTCACCAACGCAAGGCTCCTGATGTGCGCCTGTATCAGCATCGTCCTAAAGGAAGGCCTGAGAATACTAGGTCTATCAGCGCCAGAATGGATGTAATACGAAGAAGAAAAGACAGAAGCCCGGGCAGAACCCCAAACAACCGTGGATGAAAGGTAGAGTATTGAAAAAAATAGGTTTGTGTGTAATAATATTTTTGTATTGCATACGGTCTAAACGCGCTATAATCAAATCTAAATATGCTACAATATCGTCTACCAAATGATTAATGTAAAGGAGGACTAGATGGGCGTTAAATGCGACATAATTGTTTTTCACTGTATGGACCCGCGTTTATATGGCAAGATCAAGGAGTGGATGAATGACCAGGGATTTGCCTGCGAATACTTTGACAGGGTCTCTATAGCCGGCTCGACGATGGACTTGGTTCACGGGCCGCATCAGGTGCGTGAATTCTTATTGAAGCAATTAGCGTCGGCCAGGCAGCTGCACAGTATCAATCATGTGCTCGTGTTTCATCATAGCGATTGCGGGGCATACAGGCTCACCTGCAACCACTCCTCACCGGAGGAAGAAAAAGTCTGCCAGATGCATGATATGCACAAGGCAGAACTCATAATCAGGTCAGAATTCCCCGATCTGGACATAACAAAAGTCTGGATAACAATAAACTGCGAAACCCACGAGGTAGAGCGCTTTGAGGTTGTTTAACGCTATGGACAGCTTATCTGTCGGTTGAGGATATCTGCCGGAGAAAGTCCTCCGTCACCTGCACCTCTACCGAGGTCACGCCGGGGAGCCTTAGCGCTATATCCCTGACTTCGGAGGTACGCCTGTCCTTTTCCTTATCGAGCGCCCTCGTATGGACAAACACCTCTCCATCAACAGCCCGGACGTTGACGGTGGGGTCAAGGTCGATCAGGGCAACACGCACCCTGCAGGCCAACTCTATGTTTGCAATACACCCGATGGAGTACGTCATTGGCTGAAACTTCTTGGCAGAGGCCGTATCCGAAATTATCCTCACCGCGTCTTCAATGTTTATCTGACCGAGGTTTAAGACTATATCGTAGAGACTTGGGTCGGAGTCGTCGATGTTATAAAAGGTCTTTGCCCAATCCCTGTGTTCTTTGTCCTCCTTGTCAATGACCTTTCTGGCCTCTTTTTCTGTAACGCCGTCCCTTTCGGTCTTAAAGAGCACCCGGTCGGCTATTGGAGCCACTATGCAGACCTTCAGGATGTGCGAAACACCCTGGATCAATATGTGTCCTGCCGGGCCATGATACACGATGTTGTCCTTCATGATGTACCGGATAAGGGTGGCCTGAAAATAGGCTATGTACTTACGTCTGAGGTCGGCGGACATCCCAAAGAGCGACGGGGCACGCTCAAGCGCACTGGTCATCTTTGCCGCAGGGACATTGTACTCATTGGCAGCGGCCTCTATTACCTCATGTCCTATGCAGACATATCCCATCTTCTCCGATACATTTTGCGCTATCTCCTTGCCATGACTGTACAGCGCCCTCGTTATAGTAATGACTGACATATTCCTCCCTTTATTTGTTTAAGTAGCATACCTTAATCAGCGGACAGTCCTTTTCAGAGCTGTTTTGATGAGCTACGGCGTGTATGGCTTCAATGGCCTTGGCCTCTGTCCTGAATATATGGTCTTCCCCGATCTTTTTATAGAGACCGGTGCGCTTGACCACATCAAGCACCTGGTCCTTTAACCCAACAAATGAGACGTCTATGCCCCGGTCGCGCAGACGGTCTACCAGTATGCCGAGGGTCTCCTCACCGGAGGCGTCCACTTCGTTTATACCCTCGCCACAGATGATGATGTGTCTGAGGTGTGGTTTCTCTGCCACAATGGAAAGTATCTGGTCCTCAAGGTAGCTTGTGTTGGCAAAAAACAGCGAGCCATCAAAACTTATGGCGTTTACATGCTCACACCTGTTGAGGCCAAACAGGTCGGTGTTACGCAGCGTGCCATCCTCGTGCCGGGACAACACGGCAACGGGTGGTTTCATGTTACGGTAGAGGTAGTGCCCCAGTGAAAATGCCACCCCGGCCATGATACCCTTATCAAGGTGAGGCGCAAAGGCGATGGTAAAGGCAAAGGTTATCAAGGCGGTAATCCCGTCATATCTTTGCGCGTGCCATGTGTGTAATATCCCACGGACGTTGATGAGACCTATGACGGCCATCATGATAACAGAGGCCAGGACGGATTGAGGCAGGTGATACAACAAGGGCGTAAAAAACATCAGCGTAATCAACACCAGTGCGCTTGTAAAGACACTGGACAGTCCCGTAACCGCCCCAGCCTGCAAGTTAACCGCCGAACGTGAAAACGACCCCGATACCGCATAGCTCTTGCCCATAGAGCCAACTATGTTTGCCAGGCCCTGTCCTATAAGCTCCTGGTTTGGGTCAAGCCGCTGCCCGGTCCTGGTGGCCATGGCCTTGGCGATGGAGATGGCCTCCATAAAGCCCAATAGCGATATGATTATAGCCGTAGGGAAGATCGTAAGCAGGATGTTTAAATCCACCTTGGGCAAGGCAAACGTCGGCATCCCCTTGGGGATAGCGCCTAAGACTGCCCCCCCGCCGTTAAATACCAGTGAGTCTGCCTTAAACGGCTTGTTGCTAACATTAAGGCGCCATATCTTGCCTTCCTTTATCTTGGATGCCTCCTCTTTTATGGAAAAAAGCATACCGGTCTCAGCGGTCTTAACCGCCTCAAACTTGAGCTGCCGCAGACGCTTTCGATACAACCTGGCCTCCTGCTTTAGCTCCTCGATACTGGCATTGAGTTTGTGTATCTTGTGGTTCATTTCGAGGATATCGACGGGTTGTGTCCCTTTCTTGTCCTTTAGCGTGTTTAGCTCACTTGTCAGTTCCGAGCGCTGCACGGAGGAGTCATCGATCTTTTTCAGGATATCGTTGTACTGGGCCATCTTTTCAACCACAGCGGTGGTTGTTATCTCGGACAACTTCCCCTTGTGTACCTCCTCATAGTTGGTCAGCCATGAAATAGACGTCGTTACAACCACCGCAATAAGGACATTGGGAAGCCTGGGATTTATCTTTCTAAGGCCGATCATGATTATAAACGACAGACAGGCAAGCGCCAGGGTAGGCCAATGTGTGTACTCAATGGCGGCCCTTATCACGTTATAGACGGTTTCGTAGTGATGTTCGGCGCTATCGACGTTTACGCCCAACATGTTTCCAAGCTGCGACGTTGCGATGATCAAGGCCGCCGCGTTAGTAAATCCGATAACGGCCGGATGTGACAGGAAGTTTACAACAAAACCAAGCCTGAATATCCCCAGCGAGAGTTGGAATATCCCCACTGACAGTGCAAGCAGTACCGAATAGGCAATAAACGCCTCCCCACCCTTTGTGGCTAATGGCTCCAGGGAGGCCGCGCTCATCAGTGACACCACCGCAACCGGTCCAGTGGCCAGTTGACGGCTCGAACCAAACAGCGCCGCTGTCAAAGGCGGCAGAAAAGCGGCATACAGTCCATAGTACGCCGGCAGCCCGGCAAGCTGCGCATACGCCATCGACTGCGGCACAAGCACCAACGCCACGGTGATGCCCGCAATCAGGTCTGCCCTGAGGGTCGCGCCGTTGTAACCCTTAAGCCACTCAAGAAACGGCAATACCCGCTTTAGTCTGTCCACATCTCTACCATGACCAGCTTAATTTGCACTTAGCATTATAACATAACTTGCAAAATTATCAAAATAAAAAAAATAAAAAAGAAGGTAATAGTTCAGGTAGCACTCCATTCAAACGTGGTCAGATTGTTCTAGTATAGTAACGACGCCAT